>NZ_VOYP01000019.1:0-63081 GCF_013420235.1 Acinetobacter sp. YH01022
AGGTGCTGCAATGCGCAAGCTTATACATCTGTGTTATGGCGTTTTAAAACATCAGACTGCCTATCAAAGAGATTATTTATTGGTCGAATAATCTCAAAACCTGATTGACTACTAAGACGGTATCTCACCTTTAAAAAGGGAGGAACTCTAAATGCGATTACCAATAATTTTCGACCGCAATATTACCTTCACCACGGCGGTTCATTTTCAAGCCACGTGCTTTTAATGCTTCTTTAGTATCTTCCACCATTTGTGGGTTACCGCAAAGCATCACATGACTGGTATCTACATTGAATTGTAGCCCTACCGCTTTTTCCAGTTCACCATTTTCAATCAATACCGGTAAACGGTCATGCAACGCTGCATCGGGATTCCGGGTAATAATCGGGACAAATTTAAAGCCCGTATGACCTTCGCCAAAGGTTTCAGCTATTTCCTGAATACGCTCGACATAAGCCAGTTCGGCTTCCGTACGCACACTATAAACCAGATTGATCTTTTGATATTTCGACCAGGTTTCAAAGTCTTGTAGCATGGAAATAAACGGTGCCAAACCTGTGCCAGTCGCGAGTAGCCACAAGTCATGCGGTAATGGGAGCTGATAACGCGCCAAGGTTAAAAAACCATAAGGAATTTTTTCCAGGTACAGTTCATCACCAACCTGTAAATGTTGCAGGTTAGATGTAAATGCACCATTTGGCACTACAATTGAAAAGAACTCTAGGGTTTCATCAAAGGGGGATGACACCACGGAATAAGCCCGAACCACCAGTTCATCGCCCACTTTTAGGCCAATACGTGCAAACTGCCCTGCAGTAAATTTAAAATGTGCAGGTCGTGTCATGGTAAAACTGAATAAGGTATTGGTCCAGCGATGTACAGATAAAACTTTTTCTAAGCTAAATTTTTCAATTGACATGATTTCAACGTGGCATGAAAGACTGTGCTCATGGTAGCATGACCACATAATTTATTAATATTTTTTAAATGTTAAGGCTCTATTCATGCGCATGACCTTACGCCAGTTGGCTGTTTTTGTAGCAGTTGCACAAGAAGGCACAGTAACCAAAGCCAGCGATGCTGTCAAACTCACGCAAAGTGCTGCAAGTATGGCTTTAGCAGATTTGGAAGATGGCTTGGGTGCACCTCTATTCGACCGTCTTGGCAAGCGTCTGCAACTCAATGATTTAGGTCGTTTTCTACTTCCACAAGCACTAGAAATTTTAGGTCGCTGCGAAGCTTTTGAACAGGCGGCTAAAGGTGAATTACAAAGTATTGACCTGCGCCTGGGGGCAACCTTAACCATTAGCGATTACCTGATGCCGGACCTGATGGCAGACTTTTTGCAAATTCAGCCGCAAGCACATTTGCAGTTGCAAGTAGGCAACACCCGTCAGATGATTGAAGCAGTCAACCAGTTCCAGCTGGATTTAGCCTTAATTGAAGGGTCCTGTCATTTGCCACAGCTGCAGTGTATACACTGGCGCGATGATGAACTGGCGGTATGCTGTTCACCAGAGCATCCATTGGCAAAACTGGACCGCGCAATTACCGCTAAAGATTTTGACCATGTCGAATGGATTTTACGTGAAGAAGGTTCAGGGACCCGTGAGGTGTTTGACAATGCCATTTTAAAAGACCTGCCAGATGCCAATATCCGCCTCACTTTAGGCCATAATGAAGCGATTTTAAAAATTGTGGCGGGAGGTATCGGGATGTCCTGTATTTCTAAACTCGCCATTGAACCTTTACGTGAAAAAGGTCAGCTGGTCATTTTGGAAACTCCTTTCTGGCAACTGACTCGTCCTTTATTCATGTTGGTTCATCGTCAGAAATATCAGGGACCCGGCCTTAAAGCCTTTATGAAATTCTGTGAAGAATAAAAAACGATTTAAAAAAAGCGCCATTTAGGCGCTTTTTTTATTACCAGCGTGAATCATTTTCACAAGGTATACCGTCACCATCACCATCCATCTTATGATTTGGGCAGTTTTGTACATACCACACAGCTTCTGCTCTTGAATTCATTTGACTGCAATGTTGCCGTTCATCACATTTAAATTGTGCTGTTGCTAATCTCACCCCATTTTGCTGATCAATACTGGCATTAATCTTTTCCGAGCGCGGTTTAGTGGTATTGTAAGTTTCACCTGCCAGATTACGCTGCCCCTGCTCCGACAAAACTGCTTCCGGTAAATCCCCCAGTGCTTCTCGCTGTTGTGACACAATACGCTGTTGCTCTATAATCAACTGTTGCGCTTTCAGCTGCTCTGCCGTGCGATAATCCTGATATTGACCATAACCGATCACAGCAAGCAGTGCCAGAATGATCAAGGCAATAGCAGATAAGATTCGGCCTTTATATGAAGCCTTATTATAACGTGGTGAAGCAGTTTTCTTTTTTGTACCTACTGGCTTGGCAGCTATACTCTCCGCTGAGGCAGACTGTAGATCCAGTCGTACAATACGGTCGGCTTTAAACTTGCCATCATCTTCCACAATAATAAATTTTAACTTCTCCCCGACTTTAGGTTCGATAGTGCTATTGGGCACATCTTTAATGTGAAAGAAAATATCTTTCACTGCGCCTTCCTCTACTGCAATAAATCCAAAACCGCGCTCTGCGTTATAAGTTTTGACTTTCCCCTGAACAAACATAAAATACTCTTTTTCATTTATATTTTTTCTTATTATAATAAAAAAGAGGCCCAAAAGCCTCTTTTCCAATGATTGTCAAAAGCAATCCTGAACATCATCATGCTGCAATCAAAAGCAGAAGCATCAACCTCGAAAATTCGACAACAAGGCGGATGTAATCGATTTATTATGCTCGGATACTTTCGATTTTTTTGCTTTTGCTGAGTGATCTGCAACACGTTCTATACGAACAGCCTTGTACTTGTCACCATTTTTAACAGCCGCAAATTTTACCCGTTCATTACGTTTCGGTTCGCCTTCTGCCGCAGGGAAATCTGAAATATGAAAGAAAATATCCCCTTCAGCCGAACCAATAAAACCAAAGCCTTTTTCAGGGTCATACTTTTTGATTTTACCCTGATGTAATTCATCTTTCATGCTGCTGCCCTATGCTAAAAAATGCCATGTTTACAGTATATAAAAAAAGAGGCCTGAAGCCTCTTTTAATTTGTCTTCCAGGCTCAGTCTTTTTGCACTGAACCGAAAATTTTATCGCCTGCATCGCCAAGACCCGGAACGATATAACCATTTTCGTTGAGACCGTCATCAATAGCTGCTGTGAAAATTGTCACATCTGGGTGTTTTTCTTCTACTTTTTTAATGCCTTCAGGCGCTGCAACTAAGACCATGACACGGATATCTTTACAGCCGCTCGCCTTCAATACATCAATGGCTGCAACCAATGAAGAACCGGTTGCCAGCATCGGGTCGATAATCATCGCCAAACGGTTTTGTACATCGGGAACCAGTTTTTTATAATAAGTACGTGCTTGCAAGGTTTCTTCATCACGCTCAAGACCCAATACAGAAACTTTGGCACTTGGAATCAGGTTCAAAAACCCA
Organism: Acinetobacter sp. YH01022; assembly: GCF_013420235.1. Lineage (NCBI taxonomy): Bacteria > Pseudomonadati > Pseudomonadota > Gammaproteobacteria > Moraxellales > Moraxellaceae > Acinetobacter > Acinetobacter sp. YH01022. Next base: position 3,541 of record NZ_VOYP01000019.1, read on the forward strand.
TCTAACATGCCAATACCTGCACGCAGAATAGGAACAACGGTAATTTTTTTACCCGCAATACTGTCTACAGTAACTTTGCCATTCCAGCCGTCAATTTCATGCTCACACATCGGCAAGTCTTTGGTTGCTTCATAAGTCAGAAGCATGGTCACTTCTTGCGCTAGTTCGCGGAAGTTTTTTGTACTGATGTCTGCACGACGTAGCAAACCAAGTTTATGTCGGATAAGTGGATGACGGATTTCATGAATAGCCACGGGAGAGCACCTAAAAGATGAGATAAAATTTCAGCTATTATAAATGTTTTTTATATCTCTTATAAACCAAAAAGCCCCCTATGAAAGGAGGCTTTTTAGAAAAAACTTATAGTTTTTTTAGATTACTGTTGAGATAGCATGAAATGCAATGGAGATAAAATCTCCGCTTGAAGCGCCAATTTGATGATTGGATCAGGATAAACACCAATGATCAATACAGCCAATGCCGCAGCAAGCACCATAATACCACCCACTTTCTGACCCCAATGTTTGTCGGCATCAATACGTGGCGTATCTGGCGGAGTCATATACATCACCACCATCACACGAAGGTAATAGTACAGACCAATACCTGAACCCACTACAATCATGGCAGCAAGGAACCAGTGCTGGGTTGTTACCGCAGCCATCACCACCAAGAACTTACCAATGAAGCCTGCAGTCAATGGAATACCCGCAAGAGATAACATCATGACAGTCAAGGTCGCAGTCAATACTGGACGGCGCCAGAACAAACCACGGTAATCTGCCAGACTTTGTGCTTCATCTGCATTGTTATACGGACTAGACATCAACGCGACAACACCAAATGCACCAATCGTCGTCAATACATAAGTGATTACGTATACAGATACGTTACCCAGGCTTGCATAAGTCATGCTGATTAAACCAATCAGCAAATAACCAAAGTGCGCAATTGAAGAGTAACCCAGAATACGTTTCAGGTTGACTTGACGTACTGCAAGGAAGTTACCCACCAGAATAGAAAGCACCGCAATAATCGTGATGATCGTTACGATTGAATCTACCAGGATTGCGCCTGAAGCAAGTAAATAACGTACAAACAGACCAATGGTTGCCACTTTAGCCACAGTCGCAAGGAATGTTGCGATTGGCGCTGGGGCACCTGCATACACGTCTGGCGTCCATTTATGGAATGGCGCAAGAGACAATTTAAATGCCACGGCAAAAACGATTAAGCCTAGACCTAAAATCACCATTGGCTGTTTGATGGCTTGCATCAAGGCCTGAACATTGTCATAGAAAGACAATGAACCGGTATAAGCATAGATATATGCCATGCCCATCAACAACATTGCAGAAGCAGTTGCTGAAAGAACAAGGTATTTAATACCCGCTTCTAGCGATTGTGAACGTTGGTGTGTATAAGCCAAAAGACCGTATACAGGAATCGACATTAGCTCAAGGCTAATGAAGAAAGATGCATAATGAGAACTTGCCACCATCAGCATTGCGCCCGCTACCGAGCACAGCATCAGGATATACAGTTCTTCACGGTTATCTTGATAGCTTTCAATATAAGCATGTGACAAGGTACAGCAAGCCAGTGCAGCAATCAGAATGACCAATTGGTACAGCAAGGTAAATGGGTCAAGCATAAACATGCCCATCACGTTCGCTGGTGCAAAAGCACCACCGAACATTGCAATCAGGACATAGGCTGCAGCAAGGTTCAAGCCGACTACAGAGGCTGTTGCAATTAAATTATGGTTACGTTTAATTGCAATGAGAAGCATCACTACGATCGCAGTTAAAGCCACGATCATCACAGGAGCTAATGGCATAAGCTCGGAAAATGACATTGTGAAGTTCATGGCTTATTGGATCTCCACATTTTGTTGAGATACGACCTGTTGAGTCGCATCGACAACTTCTTGAACTGGGATATAGCTGTTTGCTAACCACGCCATGCTTGAATTTGAAATATCAAGGAAGCTTTGTGGATAGATACCGAGCCATAGTAGACCAAAAGCACACACTAACAAAATAACAATCTCACGCGCATTCAAGTCTTTCAATGGGCTTGTATAATTTTGTTTTTGCTCTTCATTTGGCGTACCAAACAATGCTTTGTGAATCAGGATCAAGCCATAAAGACCTGCCAATACCAAGCTGGTCGCTGCCACAATGGTAAAGGCTGGGAATTTGTTGAATGAACCCATCAAAATCAGGAATTCACCAATAAAGTTACCTAAACCTGGAATACCGACAAGCGCAGCAATAAAGAACATCAGGAAGAAAGCAAGGTACGGGAATTGACCGCGCATACCACCCATTAAACGTAAGTCGCGCGTATGAACACGCTCGTACACTTGACCACACATAATGAACAAGGCAGCAGATGACAGGCCATGTGCCAGCATCATGATCATTAAGCCTTGGAAAGTCAGGATATTACCTGCGTAAAGTGCAAGTAATACAAAGCCCATGTGCGAAATAGAAGTATACGCCAGCAAACGTTTCATATCGGTTTGCTGGAAAGCACACCAGGCACCGTAGAACACACCGACTAAACCGAAGATGATCGCGATATCTGCAAACTGTGCAGAAGCCGCCGGGAAGAATGGCATAACAAAACGAAGCAGACCGTATGCAGCAGTCTTAATCAGGATACCTGCCAAGTCGACAGAACCGGCTGTCGGTGCTTGAGCATGCGCATCTGGTAACCAGCCGTGCAATGGGAACACTGGAAGTTTTACAGCGAAACCGATGAACATACAGATCATCAAGGCATAAGCCACTGATGGCAACTGTGCATCAAGCGTATTCGCCACACCTAACAGGTAGTTGTAATCGAAGCCGATCATGCCCGTCATCATGTATCCGTAAACCACAAGGCCTAGAATACCGATCAACATGATCAAACCTGCTACCTGGGTATAGATGAAGAACTTGGTCGCAGCATAAACGCGTGACTTACCGTCTGCTCCCTTATGACCCCATAAGGCAATCAGGAAGTAGATTGGTACCAGCATCATCTCCCAGAAGAAGAAGAACAGGAACAAGTCAATCGCAAGGAATACACCGATCACACCACCCAAAGACCATAAAAGGTTTAAGTGGAAGAAACCAACGTTCTTTTGAATCTCACCCCATGAACAGCCCACTGCAAGTACACCCAGTAATGCAGTCAAGCCAACCATAAGAAGTGAAAGACCATCCACCGCAAGGTGAATGTTAATGCCAAGGGTGGAAATCCAAGGCAGCATGAATTCGGCAGACCAAGTTGGAACTTTTGCGCCGAGTTCATAGTGATAAGTACCGGAATTCCAAAGCGCAACGGTTAAGCCCAAAGTAATGAGCATACCGAATAACGCAATGTAACGCGGTAGTTTGTCGTCGAGCTTGTCGACGATCCAGCATACAAAACCTGCAATGAACGGTACGAGGATCAGCGCGGGTAAAATCCAGTTGTTTGTGATTTCCATCTTATTTCCCCACTACCTGAATCACGATCAGGATCATCAGCAATACCACTACACCGAGTGACATACTTGATGCGTATTCACGCAATGAACCTGTTTGACGTGAGCTGGTGAAGCTATGACCACCTTTAACAATGGCAGGAAGCACTAACCACAGGCCGTCAATCGGATCACGACCTAAAATTTTCGCGATAAGCAAATATGGTTTCACAAATACGATGTTATACAACGCATCAAAACCAAGTGCATTACGGCAGATATTGGCAAGGCCGGCACCCAATGAAGTACGGGCAAAACCTTTCACTGCATTATAAGCAAAGACAAATAATACGATACCTACCACAAGACCAGCCAATGCAATACCCACAGCGGTATATTCAGCACCATGTACACCTGCTTCAAGCGCTTCAGGAATAACAAAAGCTGGAATATTGGCTTTGGTTAATGCAGCTTCTACTGGTGCTTTCAAGAAGTAAGCCAAGCCAGTTGAAAGTACCGCCAAGATACCCAACGGAGCCCAATAAGTTGCACCTTTGATTTCGTGATAAGGCGTGTTTTCTTTACCAAAGAATACAACCCAGATTAAACGGAATGTATAGATTGACGTTAAGAATGCACCCGCAACACCTGTCCAGTATAAGCAATTATATATAGGAAGATTTGCAATGTGGCTTTGTGCCCAAACTGCACCAAGGATGGCATCTTTCGAGAAGAAGCCGATGGTCAAGAATGGAATGGCAGCCAACGCACCACCACCAATTGCGAAGCAGGCAAACAGGAATTTGTTATGTTTGAACAAGCCACCCATTTTGAAGATGTTTTGTTCGTGATGGTAAGCCAGAATCACAGCACCAGAAGACAAGAACAATAATGCCTTGAAGAATGCGTGTGAAAGCATGTGGAACAGGCCCGCTTGGTATGCTTCAGCACCAACAGCCATAAACATATAACCCAACTGACTCATGGTTGAGTAAGCCAGAATACGTTTGATGTCTGTTTGAACCAATGCAGCAAAACCAGCAACAATCAATGTTACCGCACCAGTGATCGAAATGAACATCATCACTTCTGGTGTCATTTCAAACACGGAGAACATACGGCAGCACAGGTAAACACCGGCTGTTACCATTGTTGCCGCATGGATCAACGCAGAAACAGGTGTAGGACCTGCCATTGCATCAGCCAACCATGTTTGTAATGGAATTTGCGCAGATTTACCGGCAGCACCCAGGAACAACATTAAAGATGTCCAGATCGCAAGTGAATGGTCACCCGCTAATACTTGAGGTGCATTGGCAACGATTGTACCGATATGCAAAGTACCGAATTGTTGGAAAATCAGGAACAATGCAATCAGCAAGAATACGTCACCGATACGAGTTACAGTAAATGCCTTGATGGCTGCAAAACCATTTTCCGGGTTTTGATAGTAGTAACCAATTAGCAAGTAAGAGCAAAGACCTACGCCTTCCCAACCCAAGAACAATAACGCCAGGTTATCGCCAAGAACGAGCAGCAACATGCTGGCAACGAACAGGTTGAAGTAAGAGAAGAAACGTGCAAAGTCTTCTTCACCGCGCATGTACCATGAGGCAAAGATGTGAATCAGAAAACCTACACCGGTGATCATGCCGGTCATGAGTAATGACAGGCCGTCTAGGTGCAAGCTCATGCCTGGTGCAAAACCACCGACATTGAACCAGGTCCAAAGATGTTGAACCTGAGCTACTGAACCATTGTCTACAAAGCCCATGCCAGCAATCAGTGCAAATAAAGCAGATAAACCGACTGAACCCACACCAATAATGGCTGCCACATTTTCAGGAAGCTTATTGCGCCCCGCCGCCAAGAGGACAAAACCAATGAGCGGAAATAAAATTGTTAAATATAAATAACTCATCCGCGCATCTCACTAGCAGCATCCACATCCAAATGATGGAAGCGATGGTAGAACTGAAGGACGATCGCAAGACCAATACAAGCCTCTGCAGCTGCAAGGGTCAAGATCAGGATGAACATGATTTGTCCATCTGGCTGTAACCATGCACTACCTGCAAGAACGAACGCAAGCGCCGCTGCGTTCATCATGATTTCAAGGCTCATCAACATAAATAGTAGGTTGCGTCGCACCATTACACCGTAAAAACCCAGTGCAAAAAGAATGGTTGCAACGATTAAACCGTGTTCTAAAGGAATGTTGCCCATTATTCTTTTTCCTCTTTTGCACTTGGTTCACGTTTACCTAAGTGGAATGCTGCAACGAGGGCTGCAAGCAATAACATTGCGGCAACTTCTACCAATAGTAAGTAGTGAGTAAAGAGCGCTGTACCTACAGCTTTAGGTCCCACAACTTTAGTGCCCATCACCGGACCTGCGGTTGTGTAATCCGAACCAAGCATCCAGACGAGCACCAAGCCCATCAGGAAACTCATCAATGCTGGATATGCCCATGCAGATGAAGTCAGCCATTTACGTTCCTGTTCAACCGTATGTTGACCAAGATTTAGCATCATCACCACAAACACGAACAACACCATGATCGCGCCGGCATAAACAATAATTTCTAGTGCGCCAGCGAATGGCGCACCAACGATCATGAACATCCCTGCCACAGCAAGGAGGGACACGATCAGGCTTAATAAAGCATGCACAGGATTCGCGTTAGTCACCACACGAACCGTAGAAACAATGGCCACAAGTGCCATCAAATAAAATGGCCACATCATGGTAATAAGCTCCGTACGTCAACTGGTGCACTTTCACGTTGTGCCTGACCTTTATCTTTACCTGCCACTGCCATACCGGTTACACGGTAGAAGTTGTAGTCAGGATATTTACCAGGACCTGAAATGAGCAGGTTCTCTTTTTCGTAGACCAAGTCTTGACGAACGTATTCACTTAACTCGAAATCTGGTGTCATTTGAATCGCTGTCGTTGGACACGCTTCTTCACACATACCGCAGAAAATACAACGCGAGAAGTTGATACGGAAAAACTCCGGATACCAGCGACCATCTTCTTTTTCTGCTTTCTGTAAAGAAATACAGCCAACCGGACAGGCAACCGCACACAGGTTACATGCCACGCAGCGTTCTTCACCATCTGGGTCACGTGTCAATACAATACGACCACGGAAACGCGGCGGAACAATTTGTTCAGCTGGCACTTCTGGATAAAGAATAGTGTCACGTTTACGTGTCACGTGGCTGAATACCATCCACAATGAACGTACGATTGACCCGAATCCAGCTAGAATTTTATACATTTTGTACTCCCTGCTGTCCTAGGCCTGATTCATCAGAATCACAGCACCAGTCACCAACAAGTTGACCAACGCCAATGGCAAACAAATTTTCCAACCAAAGTTCATCACCTGATCGTAACGTGGACGCATTAACGAACCACGAGCCAAGACAAACATCATCACAAAGAATGCTGTTTTGATAATGAACCAGAATACTGGTGGAATAAATGGAATTTCTAGGTTAAATGGTGCTAACCAACCGCCAAAGAATAAAGTGACGATCAATGCTGAAATAAGAACTACGTTGACATATTCCGCAACGAAGAACATACCCCATTTCATACCGCCGTATTCGACGTGATAACCTTCCGCCAATTCTTGCTCAGCTTCCGGTTGGTCAAATGGATGACGGTGCGTTACCGCAACACCTGCAACAATAAAGATAATGAAACCTAGGAATTGTGGAATCACAAACCATACATCGCGTTGTGCTTCAACAATTTCACGCATGTTGAATGAACCGGCAATTGCCACCACACCCATCAGCGAGATCCCTAGGAACACTTCATAAGAAATGGTTTGAGCTGCAGAACGCAGACCACCCAATAACGCATATTTGTTATTTGAAGACCAGCCACCGAATAGCACGGCATATACTGCGATACCAGCCATTGCCATAAAGAACAACAGGCCGATGCTCATATCTGCTACGCCCATTGTCGGACTTACAGGAATCACCATGAACGAAAGTACCGCAGTTGCCATGGCAACTGCAGGTGCTAAACGGAAAGTCAGCTTATCGGCAAACTTAGGCGTCCAGTCTTCCTTGAACATGATTTTCAGCATGTCGGCAACGATCTGGAACATCCCCCCGGGACCAACACGGTTTGGACCGTAACGGTCTTGCCATAACGCAAGTAAACGGCGTTCGATGAATGACATCAACGCAGCGACAAGCACCACTACAAGCAAGATCACAATCGCTTGAATCACAGAATAAGCGATTGGCCAGTTCTCAGCCCATAGCGGTGTTTGACGTATAATTTCTTGACTCATGAATTACACTCCTACCGCGACGGATACAGGCTCTGCAAGTGAAACCGTTGGTGCAAGACCAACTGGATAACCGATATAACCTGTCGGTAAATATTCGATCACTTGAACTGGAAGGCTAATTGTCGCCTCACCTGCTTGCACAGTAATTTTTTGACCATCTTGAACGTTTAGACGCGCAGCATCCTGTTCACCTACTGCAAACATGGCTTCAGGAATACGTGATTCCATGGCCGGAGTTTTCACCGTAAATTCACCAGAAGCGAAGATATGATGCATTGGCACTAAACGGAAGCTTTCAGCATTTGCAAGTACTGCTGCTGGAGCAACGAAAGTACGTGCAGGGCGTTTAGCCAAACGATCAAATAAACGGATACCCGAATCGCCACCTTTTAGGTGACCACCCACGTGATCCTGGAATTTGTTCCAGGCTTGTGGAGAGTTCCAACCTGCAGACCATGCAAATGGAACCAGTGAAGATGGGGTTTCATTACCCACATAACCTTCCATAGAGAACGTTAATGCAGAATCGACATCGATTGGCTGTTTAGGTTCATGAACAGACAATGGTGCACGCATAGAGGTACGACCAGAGTAACGACGCGGTTCACGCGCAATCTTCAAGCCATGGACACGGTAACCTGCATCTGGTGCTACATCCTGAATGGCTTCAAGTGCCGGAACATTTTTCACTACAGATTCAATGACATCATCCAGCAAGGTCCAGGAAATCGCTTTGCCTTTTACACCGGTTTCAATGGCATGTAACCAGCGCCAAGATTCTTTGATTGCAAGTTCCGGTTTGTAGTAGCTTGGGTCATACACCTGGTAGAAACGTTGTGCACGGCCTTCTTGAGATACCACAGTACCATCACCTTCCGCGAAGCTTGCAGCAGAAAGCACGATATCTGCTTTCTTCACAGTTTCGGTTTCAGAGTGATCAAGAACAATCACGTCTTTGCCTGCAAGTGCAGCGTTGACTTGAGCAGCAGGTAAACGACGGTAAAGGTCATTTTCCACAATGATAACAGTGTCATAGTCTTGCGCAAATGCTTGCTCAAGGCTGTTACCACCGAAGATTGCAAGACCCATTGAGTTCACTTCAGGAACAGTCAAGGTCAAACCAGCATTACCCAGGTTCTGTGCCACTTGTGCAGCAGCTTCCATGATGGCAGCATCTTGTAAGCTGGTACCAGAGATGATCAATGGTTTCTTCGCCGCTTTTAAAGTGTCAGCAATGGTTTGAGCAAATGCTTTGGCATCGTCATCTAAACCAGTAACCGCTTCACCTGCAACTGCCGCAGCAACCGCAAAGCCTAAACGTGCAATATCGTTTGGAGAAGCAACCACTTCGCCAGTCGCGACGTCAGCTAAACGCGTTTGAGTCGCAGCAAGAATGTAGATTGGGGATTTTGCATCCTGACCAATACGTTGTACCGGTTCAGCCAACCATTCTTGGGTGCGGCGTTCTGCTGCCATTTCTTTGGCTTTGTTTTTCGCAGCTTGGCGAACAGATAAAGCCATACGTGGCGCAGTTTGGGTTAAATCTTCACCCAAGATGAGCACTGCATCATAACTTTCGATTTCACGCATGGTCGGGTTATAAACACCCTCGGTTTGCATGATCGATGCAGCCAATTCAACCAGGTTTTGCTCTTTTTGAGCCATACCAGTTGAGTAGTTGTCTTGACCAACAAGCTCACGCAATGCGAAGTTCGTTTCAAGCGATGCACGTGGTGAACCAATACCCAGAACTTTTTTGCCCTGAATCTTTTCAATCACGGTATCCAGTGCTGTATCCACTGAAACAGTCGTTACGTTTGAACCATCACGGAATTGTGGCTGACGTGGACGGTCTGCACGGTTCACATAACCGGTACCGAAACGGCCTTTGTCACACAGGAAGTATTGGTTTACATCGCCGTTGAAACGGTTTTCAACACGACGAAGTTCGCCATAACGTTCACCCGGAGAGATGTTACAGCCTGAAGAACAGCCTTGGCATACGCTTGGCGCATACTGCATGTCCCACTTACGATTATAACGTTCAGAGTGAGTTTTGTCGGTGAACACACCTGTTGGACATACTTCAGTCAGGTTACCCGAGAATTCAGATTCTAAAGTGCCTGATTCTGGACGACCAAAGTACACACGTGATGCATTGGCATACACGCCAAAGTCAGTACCGCCCGCATAGTCTTTGTAGTAACGTACACAACGGTAACACGCGATACAACGGTTCATCTCGTGTGCAATAAACGAACCAAGTTCCTGGTTGTAATGCGTACGTTTGGTGAAACGGTAACGACGGCGGTCGTGCTGAGTCATCACAGTCATATCTTGTAAATGACAGTGACCACCTTCTTCACAGACTGGACAGTCGTGTGGATGGTTGGTCATCAAGAATTCAACAACAGATGCACGGAAATCTTTTGCTTCTTTGTCTTCAATCGAGATGTAGGTATTGTCAGCTGCTGGCGTCATACATGACATGACTAAACGACCACGCGTATCTTCAGGATTCGCGTATTGAGTCACGGCACATTGACGGCAAGAACCGACAGAACCTAAGGATGGATGCCAACAAAAGTACGGGATATCAATGCCCAAAGATAAACATGCTTGTAGCAGGTTTTCTGAGCCATTGACTTCGTACGATTTGCCATCGACATGAATTGTAGCCATAGTCGAATTCCTTAAGCTTGTTCTACGGAGCTAACTTGAGCGGCAGCATTTACGACTTTCGCTTCAAATTCGCCACGGAAATGTTTGAGTGCGCCCATAAGCGGTTCCATTGCACCTGGAGCATGGGCACAGAAAGTCTTACCAATCCAAAGCTTACGAGTCAGTTCTTGTAAGTGATCGATATCTTCTTTCTTGCCTGTACCATCTTCCAGTGCTTTAAGCGCTTTTACCGCCCAAGGTAAACCGTCACGGCAAGGTGTACACCAGCCACATGATTCACGCGCAAAGAATTCTTCCAAATTACGAGTCGCAGACACCATACATTGAGTTTCATCTACCACCATCAGCAAACACGTACCTAAACGTGAACCCGCTTTCATGATGCTTTCTGCATCCATCGGCAGGTCAATGTGCTCTGCTGCCAGGAAGTCAGTCGATGCACCACCTGGTAACCACGCTTTCAGTTTAAGACCGTCACGCATACCACCGGCATGCTCTTCAATCACTTCGCGTGCAGTGGTACCGAATGGAAGTTCCCAAAGACCTGGGAATTTCACCTTACCCGATGCACCGTAGATTTTGGTACCTGGATCTTTTGATTTACCTTCAGATAAACCCACATACCATTCTGGACCACGTAACATAATCGCAGGTAAGTTGTTGTAGGTCTCTACGTTGTTGACAATCGTAGGGCGACCCCAAGCACCTGCAACTTGCGGGAATGGCGGTTTGGTACGCGGATTGGCACGGCGACCTTCAAGCGAGTTAATCAATGCAGTTTCTTCACCGCAGATATAACGACCCGCACCGGTATGCACATGCATTTCGAAGTTCCAGCCAGAACCCAGGATATTTTCACCCAGGTAACCTTTGGCACGAATTTGCTCTAATGCTTCATTCAAGTATTGAGCAGCTTCGATGTATTCACCACGGATGAAGATATAACCTTGCGTTGCTTCAAGGGTATAGCCTGCAATCAGCATACCTTCGATCAATTGATGTGGAAGTTTTTCCATCAACAAACGGTCTTTAAAGGTACCCGGTTCCATTTCATCGGCATTACAGATCAGGTAACGAGGGCCGCCATCATTTGGCGCCATCAATGACCATTTAATCCCTGCCGGGAAACCTGCACCACCACGACCTTTTACAGTCGCAGCTTTAATGACTTCAAGCACTTCTTTCGGTTGCATGCCAAGGGCTTTTTTAAAGCCGGCATAACCTTCCAACGCTTCGTAATCATCTGCACTACGAACGTGTTCCTGTTTGCTCAAACGCCATGTTAATGGGTGAGTTTCTGGGTTACCGTCGCCATAAATTGGTTTTGGTTCAGTATTCATACATACTTCTCCAATAACTGTTTAATTGAAGTTACTTCAACCAAACCGTGCGTGTCTTGATCAATCATCAGGGTTGGACCTTTGTCACAGTTACCCAGACAGCAGATTGGCAATAAAGTGAAACGACCATCAGCGGTGGTTTGACCAAACTGAATCCCCAATTCACGCTGGAACGCTTCTGCCAGAGTTTCCGCACCCATCAAGAAACATGCGATTGAATCACATAATAAAATTACGTGACGACCGACCGGTTGACGGTAAATACGGTTATAGAAAGTCGCAACACCTTCAAGATCTGCAACACTCATGCTAAGCATTTGAGCAATTGCATTCATTTGTGCATCGTCTACCCAACCATTACGGCGTTGTACACACTTCAGCGCATCTAAACATGCAGCACGCGGGTACGGGTAGTGACCCATGTGATGTTCAATTTCATGGATTTCTTCCGAAGTTAAAATCCCTTCAACATTCACACGTGGCTTTTTATCAGTCAAAATCATCATAATGCGTTTACCCCTTAGCGATCCACGTCAGCCATTACGACGTCAATTGTCGCTAAATAAATGATCAAGTCAGATACAAGACTGCCATTAATCACGGAAGGCATTTGCTGTAAGTGCGTGAAAGTCGGTGTACGGATACGGGTACGGTAACTCATGGTTGACTTGTCTGAAGTCAAATAATAGTTAGACGCACCTTTTACCACTTCCGCCATTACAGATGCTTCACCTGCAGGCATTACAGGACCCCATGACACGCTTAAGAAGTGCGTAATCAAGGTTTCGATATCTTGTAGTGTCTTGTCTTTCGGTGGTGGAACAGCCAGTGGATGGTCTGCTTTGTACGCACCAGACGGCATGTTATCTAGACATTGCTTGATGATTTTCAGTGACTGTTCGATTTCACGGAAGTGAACCAGAACACGTGCATAAGCATCGCCTTCGTACTCAACCGGCACATCGAAATCATAGTTTTCATAACCGCTATAAGGACGGTATTTACGTACATCGAAGTCAATCCCTGTTGCACGTAGACCTGTACCGGTTACACCCCAAGCCAATGCAGATTTTGCATCGTATTGCGCAACATTACGGGTACGACCGATAAACACCGAGTTTTTCAATGCTGCTGTGTAGTACTCGTTCATACGCTTCGGCATCCAGTCCAGGATTTCGCGAATGAGGTGTTGCCAGTTGTTTGGAAGATCGTGTGCAGTACCGCCAATACGGAACCACGCCGGGTGCATACGGTAACCAGTAATTGCTTCGATGGCGTCATAGATTTTTTGACGGTCAGCGAACATATAGAATACTGGTGTCATACCGCCGGCATCCTGAATTGCAGTACCGATATACAACAAGTGGTTATTGATACGGAACAATTCGGACATCATGACACGGATACATTGCGCACGGTCAGGAACAGTGATTCCCGCCAGTTGCTCCACACCCATTACATAAGGCATGTTTTGCGCACAACCACCCAGGTAGTCAACACGGTCGGTATACGGAATGAATGAATGCCAGGTTTGACGTTCAGCCATCTTTTCCACACCACGGTGGTGATAACCGATATCAGGCACACAGTCTTTTACTTCTTCGCCGTCCAGCTGCAAGATCACACGGAACGCACCGTGCGCAGATGGATGGTTAGGCCCCAGGTTCAGGAACATGAAGTCTTCATCGGCGTTACCGCGTTTTAGACCCCAGTCTTCAGGAACGAAACGAAGGTGCTCCTGTTCAAAGTCCTGCTTGGCCTGGTTCTGCATATACGGTGTATATTCAGTGGCACGTGCAGAATATTCTTTACGCAGCGGGTGACCTTCCCAGTATGTCGGCAACAAGATACGACGGAGCATTGGATGCCCTTCGAAGTTGATACCAAACATATCGTAAGCTTCACGTTCGTACCAGTTGGCATTTGGCCAAATGTTGGTTGCTGTTGGAATATTGAGATCACTCTCATTCAAGGCAACTTTAATACGAATATCCGTATTACGCTCTAGCGACAACAAGTGATAGAACACAGTGAAGTCTGACGCAGGCAAACCGTCACGGTGAGTACGTAAACGCTCATCTACCGCAGACAAATCGAACAGCATCACGTAAGGACGTTCTACTTTCCGCAAGAACATTAAGACTTCTTGCACACGTGCGCGCTCAACCCAGACTGTTGGAAAGTCTTCAAAAGTCGTTTGCACAAAGAAGTTCTCACCAAATTTGGTTTTGAGCTCTTCTATAATTGCAAATGCTGGGCGTGAATCAACAGGCGTTGATTCTGGCATAGCAATGTCAGTTTCAGCCATTGGCTTGGCTTCCTATTCAATACAAATTCAGTCAACCTGAACGACAATTACACCCAGACCGGGTGCATCAATATTTTGTCGCTCGGATTATTTAATTTCATCCATAGAGCGTAAGTTTTTCACGGCAATACGTTCAGCATTCTTACGGTCACGTTCTGGCTGCATCTTTGGCTTATACACTGGCTGAAGATCCTCACCAATAACCGCTGAAAGTGGACGGCGCTCTAATTGAATTTGGTCTTGTAACAACATTAATGCTTGCAATAATGCTTCAGGACGTGGCGGACAGCCCGGAATGTACACATCGACAGGGATGATTTTATCCACACCTTGTACAACCGAATAAATGTCGTACATACCGCCAGAGTTTGCACAAGCACCCATTGAAATCACCCATTTAGGCTCTAACATTTGCTCATATAAACGCTGGATTACAGGTGCCATTTTCACGAAGCAGGTCCCTGCAACGATCATTAAGTCCGCCTGACGTGGTGAAGCACGAATAACCTCGGCACCGAAACGCGACATATCATGCACACCCGTCAAAGTGGTTGCATATTCTACGTAACAGCAAGATGTACCAAAGTTAAAGGGCCATACAGAGTTTTTACGGCCCCAGTTTACAGCTGTATGCATTACATCCTCTAAACGAGTCATGAACACATTTTTATTCACTTCTTCTTCAAGCGGATCAGTAACGATTTGACGCTCTTGAAGTGGATATTGATCAGCATTCGGATTCGCACGGGTTAATGTATATTTCATTCCCGGGTTACTCCTTAGTAGATGATGTAGTCGCAGATTTTTTCACACGACCAGATGATTGAGCTGGAATTTGACCTGTAGGATCAACAACCAACTCTTCAATAGAATTGAAGCGTGTAATATCGGCAAGGTTCATATTTGCTGAACCCACTTTCGATTTCATCACTGCCGCTTTGAGACGATCGGTTGGTGCCCAGTTTAATGCGCCTACAGCAATCGCATAAATCAAAGCAATCAATAAATCGACTACAAAAATTACAACAGTGGTAAAACCGAACCAACCTACTTCACGAACTGATGTAGCCCATGCGTAGAGATACAATGCTTCCAGGTCAAATACCACAAAGAAAATAGCAACCAAGTAGAATTTCGCAGATAAGCGGATGCGTGCTCCACCAGCACCTACCACACCTGACTCAAATTGCTCTTGCTTTGCACGGCCCCATGATTTACCCCCAAGGAGTAAAGGAACTGTGAGCATAAAGACACAAAGAAATGTAACGCCGATCACGAAGGCAATAATTGCCCAATCGTATGGAGTAATGGCACTCATGCGGGGATAACTCCTGGCAGGCCTAATTTATTAACAAAGAATGTATGTATTGGCCTTCAAATACACCAAACACAAAATTAATCCCGTCAATTGTACCTGATTTATGATTTCACTTGCTAGCTCATAAGCCTTAGTCTTTTGGATGATTTTTTCAGCATTATCGCTTTTAATTTACATCTATTCCTTTACACAACACCTTCATCGTTTTATTTAATAAAAACAGTTATTTTTATTAAATTTTCTCACATTAAGATTTTATGAGGAAATATTGCTCACTTATTTTGCAATCCAGAAATACAATTATTGTTGAATATTCTTTCGATTCTAAAAGTTCAGTTTATTTTGAGTATTTATTTAAAAAATGACAGGAATCAGAAAAATTGATTAAATTTTCCTTCCTATCATCACGGTATTAAAAATACCGCCTTTCTTTGCTTTAGAAATTACCTCATATCTTTTACATAAGCTGCTTTATTCTTGTGGTTTTTTTGCAACACTTTGACATGCGTTTAACAGTTTGTGATATTGGTATTTAAAATTCAAAAAGCGAATAGACAGGAGAAACTATAATGACATTAAAATATGCCCATGAATCTGAATATTTCTTCTTTGCACAACTGTTAGTTCATCATGTGGAAAGATACATCGAGAAACACCCAGATGCTCAGGATGCCATTTTTGACCTGCGTGATATCTATGACCTTTTCCGCCAAGACTTTGCTGCAACCACCACCAATCTCGAAGCTATTTTAAACGTTGCAGATGAATACAAGGTCGAAACATTAAATGGGGACCAGAAATTGATTAGCCATTATGCCATAGATCCCAAAAACAATTCTTTGCTACTAGATCTTAATGCCGATGCACTCGCTAGCTTAAAACAGGGAAAAAGCCTGATTGAACCAGATGCCACCAGTCATGAATAAGACTAAAAAGCACCGCATTCGGTGCTTTTTAGTGTTCCCTATTCTTTAAAATTCTGTCTGTATGACACCATCAGCCTTAAGGACACCGGTTTTCTTTTTTGCTTTATTAAACCGCTGTACCGGCCACGACATGGTGAAACGAGCCCCGCCTAAAATCGGGCTTTGATCCACCTCAATTTTCCCACCAAACCAGTAAGCAATACGGCTCACAATGGACAAACCTAGACCATAGCCCCCTGAAGCACGGGTACGGCTGTCATCCAGACGGGCAAAAGCTTCAAAAATGCGCTGCCGCTCTTCCTCAGGAATACCGGCACCATCATCCTCTACCTGAACATAAGCCTGCCCCGCGTCATTGATACCACCACTGACAAGCACTTTATGATCACAGTAGCGAACCGCATTGCCAACCAGATTTTGTACTACACGATGCAAGTAACGCCGCTCGGCATCGACCACCACACTAATAGGTGGTGCTTTGAGTTCAATTTCTTTTTGAGTTTTAAGTGCCTCGGTTTCAATCACCACCTGATCCAGCACTTCAAACAGCACGATTTTTTCAAAATCTAAAGAAGGTGTGCCCTGCTCCAGTTTTGCATAGGTCATGATTTCATCAATCAAGGTATTGAGCGCTTCAATATCTTTATCAATCTGTTCAACCTGTTGTAGGCGATACTCATAGTCATCTTCTTCGGCCAACATTTCCATACCAAAACGGATACGTGCTACAGGTGTTCGCAGTTCATGCGAAACTGCACGCATCAGCTCACGCTGTGCTTCAATCAAACGCTGAATATGATCGGACATGCTGTTGTAATTGGTCGCCAGACTGGCCATTTCATCAGTACCATCGACCGGTAAACGCAAGGTCATGTCACCCGATTTCATACGATGCAAGGCGTAATTCACTTCACGTAAACGACGCTGCATTGGCACCAACAACCCATATACGCCAAGGCTTAACACAAATAGACTCAGTAAGGTAATGCCAGCAGCTAACTGGAAAGGCATCCAGTTAAATAAAGGTACAGGCCCTAAAACCAGCACCTCGGAAGGTGAGCTGGGCATAGGAGAAACGATCGAGATGGTGGTACCCCGAACCGAGGCATTATCACGGTACAAAATAATACTGTGATCCAAGCGAAGCCGGCCGATTTGTTCAGAATCAAGCGGCAGGTTTTGCACTTTTTCAATGGCAATCGGATAAGAAAAATTCGATTGAATTTTGGCGAGATACTCTTTTTCTTGCCCAGGGTAATACACCAGATAATCCAAAATGAAAATAGGTAAGGCTTTCATCTGGCGCTCGCCTATTTTATTCACTTTTACATACAGCAAATGCTGAGGATCATCTTTCAGACCAATAATGATATAAGCAATGAAGTTTTCTGCATCATAACGAACGGCTGCTTTACGCTCTTCAATCCGTTTTCTCTCGGTACGCGATAAATCCACCTTAGCCGCATCAACATAATAGATCGGCAGCTCCAGCAAATCAGAAGCATCGGAAATCCAGTCTTTTTTCTGCTGCTCATTCGGCTGTCGGGCAATCCCTTCACTAATGATATAAGAAATACCATCGGTTAAAGATTCACGATATTCTTGCGCACGCTGATAATTGATGATTTGTACCAGCAGATAGCCAAATAAGGCAACCAAGGCCACTAAAATCACTAATCCTGCATAAATGCGCAAGAATATACTGTGTTTAAACACGTAGTTGTCCTATAAAATTAGCGAGCGGGCAGAGATTAAAGACCTGTTTCTTTAACGAACAGATAACCTTTACTGCGTACCGTTTTAATACGTTTTGGATTTTCAGGATCATCGCCAATTTTTGGACGGATACGCGAGATACGCACGTCAATTGAACGGTCCTGACCGTCATATTCAATACCGCGCAGACGCTCAAAAATGTCTTCACGGGAAAGAATGCGACCCGCATTTGAAGCTAACAACCATAACAGGTCGTATTCCGCGCTGGTAAAATCAACCAACTCACCATTCAAGGTCACTGACCGGCCACCATTATCAATCACAAGATCATCAAATTCTATGCGTTGAGCCACTTCATCTTCAGGAGCCTTGTCGGTACGGCGCAGCAAGGCACGAATACGGGCAAGCAATACACGGGGTTGAACAGGTTTTGCGACATAGTCATCTGCCCCCATTTCCAGACCTAAAACCTGATCCATGTCTTCAGTACGGGCTGTGAGCATTAAAATCGGCTGATGATAATGTGGACGTACTTCACGACAAATGGTCAAACCATCCGCACCCGGTAACATGACATCAAGTACCACCAAATCTGGCTGTTCAGCGATGATACGGCGGATTGCACGATTACCGTCAGGTTCTACCCCAACTTCCAATCCGTTACGGATAAGGTATTCTTGAGTCAAACGCGCAAGACGTTCATCGTCTTCAACAATTAAAATTTTAGGTAACTTTTCTTCTTGGCTCATAAAATGCCCCTTTATATGGATTAAGCTATCCTTAAAAATCCGTTGGATAGGCTTTAATATCTTCTGCAATATACACACGTTTACATTGTAAACAAGATGCTGTTCACCAAACTGATACATCAAAGTAGCATTTTGTTATATTTTTTTTAAACATTGAATTTATTGAATTTTTCATATTCTAGTAATTTTCAGGCTATTTATAGAAATATTTAGCTACAAAATGTCTATTTTTTAAACCGCCCGTCTGTTTGCACAGTTTCTGACTAGTTAGATAGCTTCTTTTAAGTTATCCACAATGTTATCTATAAGCACATTTTTTTAGCTTTGTTATGCTATGCCTTGCCTGATAAGGCTTATAGAAAAATCAATAAAAATAGCAATATTTTTACAGAGATTAATGCATGTACTAAGAAAAATATTTAGCAAAATGTCAATATTGATCTACCCTAAATTTTCCCGTATCTTGTGTTCAATTAATTTTAAAACCACTAGGTCTTGTGTTTATTCCTCAAATACTGTGGCATAAAATTTGCCCGGTTCAAATGGTCCATAAACATAAAAATAGATGACAATGGAGCTATGCTAAATGAGCGTAATCACTTCAACTCCTGGTCAACTTCAGGTGATTAAACGCACCGGTGATGTTGCCACTTTTGACGCAGAAAAAATTTCTGTAGCGATTGGTAAAGCTTTTTTGGCTGTAGAAGGCCAGCAAAGTGCAGATTCTAGCCGTATTCATGATCGTATCGAGCAACTGACTGAAATGGTAATGAATACATTTAACCGTCGTTTACCGTCAGGCGGCACAATTCATATTGAAGAAATTCAAGACCAGGTTGAACTTGCGCTGATGCGTACTGGTGAACAAAAAGTTGCACGTGCGTATGTCATCTACCGCGAACAACGCTCTGAAGCACGTAAACAGACTGGCGCTCATCACCATCCAACTTTACAAGTGACTACTGCAAATGGTCAGCTTAAACCGCTTGACCTGGGCGCACTAGAAGCACATGTGGCAAAAGCAGCTGAAGGCCTGGAAGGTATTGACGTTAAAGCCATTGTCGATGAAACCGTAAAAAACCTCTATAATGGCGTAAAAGAGTCTGACATCGCTACAACGATGATGATGGCGACACGTACCCGTATTGAACAAGAACCTAACTATACTTATGTGACTGCACGTTTACTTCGTGACAATCTGGTTGCTACAGGTTTAGAGTTCTTAGGCCTATCTACAGACACCAACGAAGGCAATGCTTTAGAGACCTTCCTTAAGAAAGGGATCGAGCTTGATCTTCTGTCACCAGAATTATTGAATTTTGACCTTGCGAAACTGGCAGCAGCCATTCAACCAGAACGCTCAAACCAGTTCACCTACTTAGGTCTGCAAACCTTATTTGATCGTTACTTCATTCATTCAAATGGCATCCGTTTTGAATTACCGCAATTGTTCTTTATGCGCGTTTCAATGGGGCTGTCGTTAAATGAAGAAAACCGTGAAGAGCGTGCCATCGAATTCTATAACTTGTTGTCTAGCTTCGACTACATGGCCTCTACGCCGACCCTGTTCAACTCTGGTACTTTGCGTCCACAGTTGTCGAGCTGCTACCTCACCACGATTGCCGATGACCTTTATAACATTTATGGTGCAATGCGTGATAATGCCATGCTGTCTAAATGGGCTGGCGGTTTAGGTAATGACTGGACGCCTGTTCGTGCCTTGAACTCGTATATCAAAGGTACTAACGGTAAATCACAAGGTGTCGTACCTTTCCTTAAAGTGGCCAACGATACTGCCGTTGCGGTAAACCAGGGGGGTAAACGTAAAGGTGCGGTATGTGCATACTTAGAAACCTGGCACCTGGATATCGAAGAGTTCCTGGAACTGCGTAAGAATACCGGTGATGACCGTCGCCGTACCCATGACATGAACACAGCAAACTGGGTTCCAGACCTGTTCATGCAACGTGTATTTGAAGATGCTGAATGGACATTGTTCACGCCGTCTGAAACACCAGATCTTCACGATTTAACCGGTCAGGCATTTGCTGAACGTTATGCTTATTATGAAAGCATTGCCAAAGAAACCGACATGCTGCACAAGAAAGTGCGTGCCAAAGACTTGTGGCGCAAAATGCTTTCTATGCTGTTTGAAACAGGTCACCCTTGGATCACATTCAAAGACGTATGTAACTTGCGTTCACCACAACAACACGTGGGCGTAGTGCATTCATCTAACTTGTGTACAGAAATCACGCTAAATACAAACCAAGACGAAATTGCGGTATGTAACCTGGGTTCGATCAACCTGGTACAACACGTTCAAGGTGGTGTACTAGATCGTGAAAAATTGGCGCGCACTGTAAAAACAGCCGTTCGTATGCTCGATAACGTGATCGACATCAACTACTACGCAGTTCCGCAAGCGAAAAATTCAAACTTGAAACACCGTCCGGTCGGTATGGGTATCATGGGCTTCCAAGATGCTTTATATGAAATGAAACTGGCTTACGGTTCTGATGAAGCTGTAGATTTCGCTGACGAATCTATGGAAGTGATCAGCTACTACGCGATTCAGACTTCTAGCGACTTGGCTGTTGAACGTGGTACTTACGAAACATTTAAAGGATCACTTTGGGATCAAGGTATCTTGCCAATCGATTCTTTAGACATCGTGGCTAAATCACGCCCAGAACGTATGTTTGAAGTAGACCGTACACAACGTTTAGACTGGGACACTTTACGTGCCAAAGTTCAAAAAGACGGTATGCGTAACTCGAACGTAATGGCGATTGCACCTACTGCGACTATTTCGAACATCTGTGGCGTATCTCAATCGATCGAACCGACTTTCCAAAACCTATATGTGAAATCAAACCTTTCTGGTGAATTCACAGTGATCAACCCGTACCTGGTACGTGCGTTAAAAGATCGCGGTCTTTGGGATTCAGTGATGGTCAACGACCTGAAACACTTTGAAGGTTCGGTACAAAAGATTTCGCGTATTCCTGAAGAGCTTAAAGCGATTTTCGCAACTGCGTTTGAAGTTGAGCCACGCTGGATTGTGGATGCTGCATCACGCCGTCAAAAATGGATTGATCAGGCTCAGTCTCTTAACCTTTACATCTCTGGTGCAAACGGTAAGAAACTTGACCTGACCTATAAAATGGCTTGGTTACGTGGTCTTAAGACGACTTATTACCTCCGTGCATTGGGTGCAACTTCTGCCGAGAAATCGACCATTAATACTGGTGCATTAAACGCAGTTAAACCTGCCACTGTTGCAGCGCCAGTTACCGCTGCAGTAGCGCCTGAAGTGAAAGCTGAAGCAGCTGTTGAAGATGATTTTGCTCAAGCAGCACCAGTGCCAATGGCATGTTCAATTGACAACCCTGATTGTGAGGCTTGTCAATAATCACTGATTAAAAGCAATTTATCCGTCGAGCTAATTAATTTAATGAATTAATTAGCTCTGAAAATAGCCAATTTGGCTATCAAGGATGTTGTTAATAGTCAGAGATAGCCAAATCGCCAAAATTAACGGTGATTAAATGGACAGCTTTATAATCATATGTGTTTTAGGATTAATAGCTTTTTTAGCAACGTTGTATGCAGTGAAGTTAAAATTTTCATTTAAAGCAAATAGAGATAATTCGCAAAATATGAAAATTATAAATAACATCACTAACCATAATTACTATGGTAATCACGACAAAAAATTCTAAATCACATTAAACACACAAAGGAAAACACCATGCTCCATATGACTCATAACTACATGTTAGGACTTGCAGTACTGGTGTTTGCCTTTATTTTCTTTTACACGCCTATGGTTTATGCGTTTTTAGCCATTCGCAAACAGCAGCGTAATCAAAATAAGTCGTGAGGATATCTGTCCTATCGAACAAGATTAGAGCAGTAGTCGGCAAAACTTAATTTTGCTTACACAATTTAAGCGTATAGTAGACATCTTCGTTTGTGAGATGTCAGATAACGGATATAAGCAACGAAGAGAGAATTGATATGTCTATCCTAAGTTGGGACGATTTCGAAGATGATTCGCAAAAACCGGCTGCACCTGAACACAAGTCTGCGTCCGTCGAACCGCAAAAAGCGGCTCATACACAGGTGGTATCTGATGCACACAACGCACCGTCGCATGTGGCAACTGCACAACCCCTTAGAGCCACTCAAAACCGAGGATCAAATCCAACCGATTCATTGGCAAGAGCATCTTCTTCCCTAGAGAACCTTGATGTTGCTCCAGGTCTGGAAGAGCTTGAAATGGGCGCGCAGCGTGTACAGGTTGATGATAAAGCCATGATCAACTGTCGTGCTGACCTGAACCAGCTGGTTCCATTCAAATACGAATGGGCTTGGCAAAAATATCTGGACGGTTGTGCCAACCACTGGATGCCGCAAGAAGTCAACATGAACCACGACATCGCGCTTTGGAAGTCTGAAAATGGCTTGACTGAAGATGAGCGTACCATCGTGATGCGTTCGCTTGGTTTCTTCTCGACTGCCGATTCACTGGTTGCAAACAACTTGGTACTGGCGATTTACCGTCACATTACCAACCCTGAATGCCGTCAGTACATCTTGCGTCAAGCATTTGAAGAAGCGATTCATACTCACGCTTATCAGTACTGTATCGAGTCGCTAGGTATGGATGAAGGCGAAGTCTTCAACATGTACCGCGAAGTACCGTCAGTAGCGCGTAAAGCCGCTTGGGGCCTGAAATATACCCAGTCTTTAAGTGATCCTACTTTCAAAACTGGTACTCCTGAAAACGACCAGATTTTGCTTCGCAACCTGATCGCGTTCTACTGTGTACTTGAAGGTATTTTCTTCTACTGTGGTTTCAGCCAGATTTTGTCTATGGGCCGTCGTAACAAGATGAACGGTGTTGCCGAGCAATTCCAGTACATTCTGCGTGACGAGTCTATGCACCTGAACTTCGGTATCGACATGATCAACCAGATCAAGATCGAAAACCCGAACCTTTGGACTACAGAGTTCCAGGAAGAAATCATTCAGATGATTCTTGAAGGCACCATGCTTGAAATCGAATACGCACGTGACACCATGCCACGCGGTGTACTCGGCATGAATGCTGCGATGATGGAAGAATACCTGAAGTTCATCTGTAACCGTCGTTTAGCGCAACTTGGTTTGCCTGAACAGTTCGCTGGCGTGAATAACCCATTCCAGTGGATGTCGGAAATGATGGACTTGCGTAAAGAGAAAAACTTCTTTGAAACGCGTGTAACGGATTATCAGACTGGCGGTGCTTTAAGCTGGTAAGAAATATAAAAAGCCGTAAAACGACACATAGAATGTCATTTGCGACACATTTATGTCACTCGTTAGAGTAAAAGAAAATAGAGCCACTTGGCTCTATTTTTTTATTATTCAAATTTTAACTATTTTATGATTTTCCCAAATAAAAATACTCTTATGGAGATAGTTACCATCTTTAAAGTATTGATGAATATCGTCCTTCCCTTGAGAGTAACCTTCATACTGCTGATTACGCTCCCCCCATAATATCCAAATGAAGGTTTGATTTGTATCATCCAGATAGTTTTCAAAAAGATCTTTTCTTAGATAGGATACAGAACCTTTTAGATTATTGGTTGTCGAGGAAAGCGTTCTGAATACTGAAGCTAATCCCTTATCATCATATAAATCAGGTTCACCATTTTGATACCTTAGATTCATGCTTTGACAAATTTCAGGATTTGGAAAATCTATTCCTCCTGCTTGATTCAAAGAACTGTGATAAGACTCCCGATAATGGAGTTGAGTTTAAAAATAATACCTTAAGCCATATTTGTGAAAATAGGAAAATAACTATTCTCCCATCCCCTGCCTGACCTGCTGCACCATCGGTGGTAATCACATTCACAGCGGCACCCAAATTACTCATGCCTTGTCTAAAAGTTACCTGATCAATTTCTGTATCTGCTTCATCATCAGCCATTTTAAAACTTTGGGCATGTTGTAATAAATCTTTTCCAGATGGAACGGACATCAGTTTACTGTTCATCACCTTCTCCATCACTGAAATCCGCTATTGATCATACAGTGCAAATTTCAGTGTTGCTGTTTTTAATTACCCGATCAGCTTGATGCTTGGGTAGAAAAATAAGTAATTTATACATGGGCAACCGAAGCGATTTCCACCAGCGCATCGGGTTTGACCAGTCCTGTTTGCACGCAGTAACGTGCCGGTTTATCCCCCGGAAAATATTCAGCATACACGCTATTGATTGCCGCATAATCTGCCCAGTCTTTGACGAATACATGATTAAAGGTCACGTCATCCATTGTGCCACCGGCCGTTTCAATCACTTTTTTAATGGTTTCCAGAATATGACGGGTCTGTGCTGCCGCATCGCCGACATGCACCACATTGTTATGTTCATCAAAAGCTAGTGTGCCGGAAACGTACACAATATTGTCTGCTTTGGTTGCCGGTACGTACGGTGCCAATGGTTTGCCTGTTCCTGCAGGTAAAATAATGTCTTTAGGCATGTGTTTTCCCCTATAAATCCTTAAGCCGATTTGTCCAAGATTTTTAGTTAAGATTGAAAAATTTCCACAAAATTCTGTGTAGCTGACACCCAGCCAAAAAAAGTTTTAATGTTATACAGACTGGCTGCATGTGCTTCCGCCGGACCGGCCTGATAACAGGCATCTGCCAGCACCACGCCGAAATATTCCAGAAAAAAGCCGTCTCTTAAGGTCGATTCGACACAAACATTGGTGGCAATGCCGACAAACACCAGATTACGAATCCCTTTGTTGCGCAGCATGCTGTCCAGTGCCGTATTGAAGAAACCGCTATAACGGGGCTTTTCAATCACGATGTCTTGCACCAAAGGTTGCAGCTCATCAATCAGCTCAAAATCCCAACTGCCTTTAGCCAGTAATTTTCCCTGTAATTCAGGATACTTATGCATGGTTTTTAAAGCATTGGATTTATGAAAATTGGGCGAATTGATCCCGCCCGCTTCCACATACTGATCATCCCAACCATTTTTGAAATAAATCACCTGAATGCCGGAGGCATGTGCCGCATCGACTGCTTTTTTGATGTTCTCCACCACCGGCTTGGTTTTAGACACATCAAAACCAGCCAGATCCAGATAGCCCCCTTTGGAGGTATAGGCATTCTGCATGTCAATCACAATCAGTGCGGTTTGCTCGGCTGAAAGCTGGATCGCTTCCGGTTCAGCCTTTAACACTTTTCCTGTTCCGACGGCTTGGGTAAAGCCTGTACAAACCACATGTTCTAAAAATTCATTTGGGTTCATGCTGACTTCTCCAAGGCTGTGGCTGGAGCGGTTACACCTTCGACCACAACATGTTCACGACATTTCATTAACGGTTGAATTCTTTGACCAAAATCCTCTACTCCTTGAATAAAATCATCAAAAGTTAACAGGATGCCTTCGGTGCCTTTAATTTCACCAATTTCATCCAGCATTTTCGCGACATTTTCAAAAGAACCGACAATGGTGCCCATATTGACTGGAGATATACTAGAAGCCATTTGGCGAATATTGGTATCGGCACCGGATTTGGTCTCCTGACTGCCTTGATTCATCAGCCAGTTAATGGCTTCTACATCTGCTCCCTCGTTATAGCTTTGCCATTTGGCAAAAGCTTCTGCATCGGTTTCTGCAGCAATCAGCATAAACAGCACATAAGTTTGCACATCACGCCCGGTCTTGTCGGTTTGTGCTTTTAAGCGGTCATTGATGTCTGCATAGGCAGTCGGCGTATTTAAACCTTTGCCAAAAACAAAATTGTAGTCTGCATATTTGGCCAAAAATGCCAGACCTGTATCCGACTGTCCGGCACAGATGATTTTCATATCAGCTTGCGGTCGCGGGCTGCCCCTGCAATCTTCCATTTGAAAATGCTTATCCTTAAAGTCTGATTTTCCAGTCGCCCACAGTTCACGTAAAATTTCTACATACTCAGACAGATAATCATAACGCTTGGCAAAGTATTCATCTCCGGACCACATGCCCATTTGTTGATATTCAGGGGCTTGCCATCCCGTCACCACATTTAAACCAAAACGGCCATTGGAAATGGAGTCAATGGTAGATGCCATGCGAGCCACAATAGCTGACGGCATCACCAAAGTTGCCGCTGTTGCATAAATTTTAATTTTACTGGTTACTGCCGCCAGACCGGCCATTAAGGTAAAGGTTTCGAGGTTATGATCCCAAAATTCTGTTTTCCCGCCAAAGCCACGCAACTTGATCATGGAAAGTGCAAAGTCGAATCCATAATGTTCTGCACGCTGTACAATCTGTTTGTTCATTTCAAAACTCGGTTTATATTGTGGTGCATTTTCCGAGAGCAGCCAGCCATTATTCCCGATTGGACAAAAGACGCCTATTTTCATTTTCGATACCTATTTTTTACCATTTGGTTATAAATACACTTCAGGTAATTAACCTGTTTTTTCATAAAAATTATTTAGCAAATGCTATTCCAAATAATTTTAATCATTAATTATCAAATATTTATAATTATTTTATTTTAACAAATAGTAAAATAAACAGTTAAATAAATGCACCTTTATTAGCCATCATGGCTCCAAAAAAATGCATGGTTTGAAAAAACCGTCAAATTCAATTTGCCTTATATTCAAGCTGTCTTTAATAAAATGGATAAAAAACCCGTGATTTTAAACAATCACGGTGAGCTAGGAGGATAAGAAATTATCGAGAAATCCGTTGCAAATTTTATTAACAAGCCAGTTTCATTTACTCAAGACGTTACTTGCAAAAAGTGTTTATGCAAAAATTCAAGCATGGTTTTATTCAGTAATTCAGGCTCGGTTTGCGTGGAAGCATGGGCTCCAGTTGCAAGAATACTTAAACATCCATGTCCAAGCCGCTGCTTTAAATCACTCGACTTGTGTACAGGAACCAAAAAGTCATCCTGATTGGCAATCAAATGCAACTGACTGTGTTGCAAGGCCTGTATATGCTGCTCATTAATTTTAAATTGTTGTGCTACCTGAATTCGCTTGAGTACATTTTGCGGCGGCGGAAAATCCGCGAGTTGAATATCCTCCAAAGTCTTTAAATGCTGATGATGTTTTGAAATCCAGCTCGGTGGATATAAAAACAGTCCCTGCGCCCTGACATAAGCATCAGAACCCGCTGACTTTAATAGAAGAGTCCGTGCTTCAAAGCATTTTTGCGTATGTGGGTCGAGTTCGTCCCAGCAATTGATACAGGTCAGGCTGAGCACTCTCAGCTCAGATGAATTGAGCAATAACGCTAGCTCTGCACCAATAAAACTGCCAATTGCATGTCCCACAAAATGAAAATGCCGAATTTTTTCTTGCCTGATAATTTGCAGTAACTGCTGGGCCAGATGGATAATGTTGTAATCATCAGGCAAAATTGCTGAATCCGCATGACAGCCCTCCTGATCATACGTCAAAATATGAAAATATCGCGTGAATGCATCAATTTGAGGGCGCCAGAAACTGCCATGCCCGCCCAAACCGGAAGAAAAAATTAAAAAATCGGCGGCTGAATTTTCTGTGCACAAATGAATTTTATAGTTCATTTTTTTACCATTTATTCAAATAATTTAAAAAATAAACAGCAAGTTTTATGCCTGAAAAATCACATCAATTCAGCCTGTCTGATTCTTGGAAACCTTGGCTTGCAAGGCTCATAGAAAAAGTAAAATTTTATGCAAAATAAACAAAAGAATAATTTGGCTCTAAACACTGAATAACAGGATTTACTTTCATACTCAAATCTACAACAAAAATAGATAAACCCAAGAAAACTCAAACACTTAAAATAGATAAACACAAAAATAGATACCAGAAAATAACTTGCTAAAACAAGGATTAAGAATTTAAACACAACTTAATTGGAGGAAAATTTATAGCATTCATAATGCAACACCTGTTTCCCCATACAGCAGTCATTATGAAAAAAATAGCCATCATGGCCCTATCTCTACTTTGCTTGAAAGGTGATGATGAATGGACATACCTACTGAATATCCGCTATTTCAATGCCATTATCTGCCCCGTTATTTAATTGGGTTAATCTTTATTCCTGCTATATTTATTGTTTTAGCGCAGCACTCGCTCAGTAACTTCAATATGATTAAAGATTTCAGTAGCCTGATTCAATACTTATTGCATCAATCCATGCCGGGTTGGTTGATGCTGGCACTCTTCATCATGCTGACATTGATTGCAATCAATATGAAATTGGTCATCACCCGCCAAAGCATATCCATACAAAGTTTTGGCATAAAGTTAAGCAATCTGGTACAGCGCAACAGGCTTTTAAAGACCCAGCTTTATTCCTCTCACAGCTCAAGGTATCGCACATATAAGCCCTTCGCAGCAAAAGCATTCAGCCAAGAACAACAGTGGAAAGTGAGTAGTCTCGGCTTTATTTTAAAACCTGAATTTCGCAAGCAATATAAAATGACACATATTGATCTTAATATGTTCGATAAAGACAACCGAAAAAAACTGATTCAGATTTTGGCGCAACACTATGATTTAGACCCTAAATTTTTTTTAGGTAGAGCACAACTTGCCAGACAGAAATTACAGCACAAGCTTCGATAAAAAAGCGCTCTCGGCGCTCTTTTATCAGGTTCTACTTAAGTCGGGATACGCAGTACCTGCCCGGGAAAAATATCATCAGCATCTTTTAACAAGGGACGGTTAGCCTCAAATATTTTGTTGTATCGATTGGCGTCACCATAATATTCTTTTGAAATCTTGGACAAGGTATCACCCGATTTAACTGTATAGAATTTACTTTCCGGAGCAGGTGTTACCACGGTCATTTGGTCATCTACTTTAGCCACATGATCGACATTCCCTACAGCCAGGACAATTTTTTCGCGGTCGGCCTGATTTTGTACCTGCCCTTTAATGGTCGCCAGATCGCTGCTGCTGTTATAACTCACCGATAAACCGGTCACTGGCAAGCCTAAAGCTTTAATATGCCCCAGAAGCTTGTTTGCGATTTCTTGTGCAGAAGGTTCTGCTGGAGGAGTTGAAGCGACCGGAGCTGGCTGAGGTTCTGCTGGTGCCGTATTTTTTTTACCAATACCTTTTACAAAATCAAAAAGACCCATTGTATTTCTCCATCATTATTATTTATGCAATTTGAAATAGCGTCTTTTTTTATACATAAAATTAATTCAAAGAAAGGTTGTCTTTGGTCCAGCAACAGTAAAGATATGTAATTATCATTTTGATGAGTAAATAAAAAAGCCACCTAAAGGTGGCTTTTTTATATTCAGCAGAGCTGAAACAACAATTAACCTAGTTTCTTAGAAACATAGTCAATAGCTGATTGAACAGTTGTGATTTCGTTAGAATCTTCATCAGGGATAGTGATGTCAAAATCATTTTCGAAAGACATAACAAGCTCAACTAAGTCCAAAGAGTCAGCACCTAAGTCATCCATAAAAGATGCTTCGTTTTTGATTTCTTCAGCTTTAAGACCAAGTTGTTCTGCAACCGCTTGTTTGATACGTAGTTCGATATCGCTCACAGGAATTCTCCTCATTGCTTGTGGCGTTTTTAATGCCGTTAGTTTAATTGAATATCTTATTTTTGCAAAGTTTATACTTGAGCTTAGCTCATGTATAAACCGCCATTTACATGTAAAACAGTACCAGTGATATAGCTTGCTTTATCGCTTGCTAAAAAACTCACGGCATTTGCGATATCTTGTGGATCACCTAAACGGTTTAATGCCACTTGATCACTCATTTTTTTACGAATGTCTTCGCTTAATTGATCCGTCATTTCTGTTGCAATAAAGCCAGGTGCCACAGCATTCACGGTAATTTGGCGGCTGCCCATTTCTTTTGCAAGACTTCGACCAAACGCTTCGATGCCTGCTTTGGCAGCAGAATAGTTGGCCTGCCCCGGGTTTGCAAAGTGTGCTACAACAGAACTGATATTAATAATGCGGCCAAAACGTGCTTTAGTCATGCCCTTTAAGACACGCTTAGACAGACGGTATACTGCCTTCAAATGAATATTGAGAATATCGTCCCAATCATCTTCAGACATACGCAGTAACAAATTATCTTTGGTAATGCCAGCATTATTCACTAATACAAGAACTGGACCATATTTTTGTTCAATATCTGTAACTAGTGCATCAATGGCTGCCGCATCACGTACATCCAGTACTGCACCCGCACCATTTTCAGCAAAACTTGCAGATAATTTTTCTGCGCCCGCTTCTGAAGTGGCGGTTCCCACTACAAAATAACCGTCTTGAATCAATTGCTGAGCGATGGCTGCACCAATCCCTCTGCTCGCGCCTGTCACTAATGCGACTTTGCGTTCCTGTGTCATGCAATTTTTCCTTCAGCCACTAAAATGGCGTTTAGCGCATCTTCCATACGACTGTTACTGTCGACTGGGAATGCTTTTTCGATATTTGGTAAACGCTTCGCAAGATTAGCCAATACATTACCTGGACCACATTCAACCACATACTGCACTCCTTGATCTTGAAGGAACTGCATGGTCTTGGTCCATTGCACAGATTGATACAATTGTGCAGTCAATGCCTGACGTAATCCTGCTACTTCTGTCGCGATTTCCGCGTTGACATTTTGTATTACAGGAAGGCTAGGCAGCTCAATGGCAGTATGTTCCAAAGCTTGTGCAAATTTGTCAGCCGCCGGTTTCATCAGCGAACAGTGCGATGGAACAGAAACAGGTAAGGCAATGGCTTTACCGCCATTTTCTTTTGCCAACTCCATGACCGCTTCGACCATGGTCTTATCACCTGCAATCACCACTTGGCCCTGAGCATTATAGTTGGCAGCTTCTACTGAACCACGCCCCTGAATATTGACCTGTTCGCATAATTCAATCACTTTGGCATCATCCAGACCCAGAATAGCCGCCATTGCACCTTGACCCTGTGGTACTGCATCTTGCATTAATTTGCCGCGCAAATTCACCAGCTTAACCGCATCACCCAGTGACATCGCTCCGGCAGCAACCAATGCGCTGTATTCACCCAGTGAGTGTCCTGCAAGATATTTTGGCGCCACTCCACCCAACTCTAGCCACACACGCCAAAGTGCAATACTTGCGGTGAGCAGTACCGGCTGGGTAAATTCAGTCTGATTTAAACCTTCGCCGCTTTGTGCAATGTGCCAGAGGTCAAAACCCACGGCTGCCGATGCTTCTGCAAAAGTTTCTGTCACGCTACTAAACTGTTCAGCCAATTCTGCGAGCATACCGACTTTTTGTGAGCCTTGACCCGGAAATACAAATGCTGTTTTCGTTGCTTGAGCAACT
This sequence comes from Acinetobacter sp. YH01022, assembly GCF_013420235.1. Classification (NCBI taxonomy): domain Bacteria; kingdom Pseudomonadati; phylum Pseudomonadota; class Gammaproteobacteria; order Moraxellales; family Moraxellaceae; genus Acinetobacter; species Acinetobacter sp. YH01022. The sequence continues at coordinate 35,721 of NZ_VOYP01000019.1, forward strand.
TGCTCGAGTTGTTTAGCAGACATAAAAAAATCCTGTAATGAAGTGATATTGTTATTCAACAATCGGTTAAATAACCAACATACACTTATGTAAGCTTATTTACGGAACGGAATTTAACACTTAATTTTTGTTTTGGTAATTGCCAAATACAACAAAAAGACGCCATAAAAAAAGGGAGCTTAACGCTCCCATTTTTTCTACTAAGCTTGACGCTTAATACATCATCAATTATTCAGCAGATGCTTTAGCGAATAATTGGCGACCACGGTAGATACCATCTTTAGATACGTGGTGACGACGGTGAGTCTCGCCAGTAGCTTGGTCTACAGTTAATGCATTCTCGGTTAAAGCGTCATGTGAACGGCGCATGTCACGGCGAGAGCGACTTTTACGGTTTTGCTGAACGGCCATGATGGCTCCTTACAAAGATCGAAAAAATGGATCAGAACAAATTCAGTTGTCTTATACTTAACAGTATAACACAAAAATTAGTTAAGTTTACCCTTCAAACTTGCCAAAACACCAAACGGGTTATCCCGTTTTTCTTCGACAATGTCATCAATGGCAGGTTGATGCTTATGCTCACAAACGTCATGCTTAGGAGACAAAGGCAACAACAATAACAATTCATCTTCTATCAGAGAAAGTAAATCAGCCGTCGCAGGCGCATCATAGCTGCCTTTTGTCGTTGCTTCACTCTCACCTAAGACGATGAAATCAGCATCCTCATCCAAGCGCTCTATCAGTGATTCATCATCCACAAGCGCTAAATGAAAGTCTGAAACGAGAGAAATTTCAACAGGATTCAGACAACGCTGACATTCCATTGGTACTTTCGTTTCAACATGACCATCTAACCATACGATACGATGATACGCATCCATTGATAGCTTACAGTCTATGTTAATCAATTGATCATCAATTGATCCAACAGCTTCACGGGAAATACGAACAAAGCGAGACAATGGCAGTGTACCTGACCATGTAAAGCCCTGTTCAGCCCATTTAAACGGCTCAATCTGTGCCGGAAAGGTATTTGCTGACATAATTAAGGCGGCAATTCTACAAATTCATCGGTACTCTGTCAAAGATTAAGATACAATTTTGTACTTATTTAGACAGATCAATTGGGTAATACAAGTCATGCATCAGTTGCAGCCGCAACCTGAAGTCACCACTTCATTACAGTTAACTACTTATTCAACCTCAAGTTCTGCTGTTTCTATCGACCCTGTGCAACGCTCACCCTGGGCCAGTTTGCAAACTGAAGTTCAACAAGTTGATTGGCTTATACTACACTTTAATCACTGGTTTTCCCACTTAAATGTGTGTTTGGTCAAAGGCGATTTTGAACCTGAATATTTTCCGGCAACCGAAGATGCGCCTGCCCGCATTCAATTTGCCCATGGTTTCTTTAATAGTGCCTTGCATGAAATCAGTCACTGGACTATTGCGGGTGAGCAAAGACGCTTGCTCCCCGACCTGGGTTACTGGTATGCCCCAGATGGTCGCACGGCAGAACAGCAGGCTTTATTTGAGCAGGTCGAAATCAAGCCTCAAGCGATTGAATGGATGTTTGCACAAGCTTTTGGTCGTAAATTCCGTGTATCTCTGGATAACCTGACTGGTGACGGCGGTGACGGCAGCACCTTTAAAGATAATGTCTTTGCTCAAGTACAACGTTATTTTTCCGGTGAAGCCAAGTTGCCACGTGATGCTGCACATTTTATTGCCTGTATCTGTGCCTGTACCCGGGGTGGCAAAACATTACAAAGTGACGAGTTTCAACGTGACATGCTGGATTAATTTACACAAAATCATCAAAGCCTGATTGCAAGACTTTGTAAATTCAACAGATAATGACTAATAGTAAGTCGGGGGAGAAAATAAATATGCTGCATTTAAGAATACATCCTGATAATCCTCAACCACGTTTGATCAGCCAGGCAGTAGAACGTATTCGTGCCGGTGATGTGGTGGTTTACCCGACCGATGCGGCCTATGCCATTGGCTGCCAGATCGGCAATAAAAATGCCATGGAACGGATTGCGCAGATTCGTGGTCTCGGTCTAAAGCATCAATATGCCATTCTTTGTTGTGACTTATCCGACATTGCCACCTATGCCAAAGTCGACAATGCCATGTATCGTCTGCTGAAAAACAATACCCCGGCAATCACCACTTTTATTCTGCCGGCGACCAGTGAAGTGCCTAAACGCTTGATGCACCCGAAAAAGAAAACCATTGGTTTACGCGTACCAAGCAACCGTGTGTGCCAAATGTTGCTTAAGGAATTGGGTGAGCCATTGTTAACCAGCACCCTGATTCTTCCCGGTCAGGATGAACCTTTAGATGACCCTTATGACATTGAGCAACAACTGGAAAAGCGTATTGATGTATTTATTGATAGCGGATTCGGCACCTTAAGCACCACCAGTGTTGTAGATTTATCCGGTGACAATCCTGAAGTGATCCGTCGTGGTGTAGGTGATGTCAGCGCTTTTGAATAAGCACGGTTAAGATTAAAGGGAATGTTCAGGATCAAGGAGTAGTGCGAGAATGGATCTGTTTTATGTGCTGCTCAACTATCATGATTTTGAGGTAAATAGCCGCATTTATGCGGAAATGCCCTGGACACTTGAGTCTAAAGTGAAAATTATGAAGGCAGATGCTGAGCAACCCCCTTCTGCGATGATCGACAACACCTATGCATTTTTCCTGGAAGTTGCCGTTATTCACAAATTATCCAGCCTCGATCAAACTCAAAATTTATGCATCCGAGACAGTGCGCAACAGATCATCGAATTTGCGCTCAAGTTATCGACATCCACCGCAACAGATCATTAAACACAGTAAAGTTAAAGAACATCACGCAAGCGCATTTTTTGTTGCCCATTCTGATCAAAATTATCTGCCCTTAACCAGGCCAGATAGGCTTTTTCCAGCTCAGGCCACTCTTGATCCAGAATTGAAAACCAGGCGGTATTGCGGTTACGACCTTTGGCAATACGGTCTTGGCGAAAAGTGCCTTCATAATGAAAGCCAAAGCGCAAGGCTGCGCGTTTAGAGGGCAGATTTAAGTCATCACACTTCCATTCCACACGGCGAAAACCCTGCTCAAAACACGCCTTTAATAATAAATAGATGACTTCTGTCGATGCTGTAGACTGTTTCAGTTGATGTGAAAAATAAACATTGCCGATTTCAATAACCTGATCGGCGGAACGCTGGTTCAGCAAGCCTACCCATCCTACAATTGCATGATTGGCTTCTACCAGATAATGAACTGAATTTTTGAAATTAAAGTTATTTTCAAGAGCAGTTTGCAATTCCGCTGCATTTTCAAAACCCGAATAAGGTAAATAAGTCCAGCAGCTGCGATCTATTTCACCATTTACACATTGCCAAACTTGCTTCAGCTGATCTTCACTCATGGTTGCTGAAGATAAGACATGCAGGGTGGCATATTTACCATAAAGGGTATCGGCTAAAAAATGGGTCGGCAAAGGATGAGATACGGGAACTCCAATAAACTGCCCATATTCATTTTCTTGTACTTTTTCATGATCTTTCATGACATCGGGGATCTCTTTTTTATTGGCATTCATATTGCCGAAAAATTTTGCTTTATTCTATATTCAGAATCTTCTTTTATTCTATTCACAATATGAGGCCTAATGCTATGCCCCATTTTTTCATACAAATCCAAAATCCAATCGGTTCGGTCAAAAAAATTAAAACCATACTCCCCTATGCATTTCACCTCATCAAGCCAGTTAAAAACCTTACTGAATTTCAGGTTTTTTTGTATTTGTTGACTTAACTAATTTATTTGAAGTCAAATTTCCATTACACTAGCACTTACTAATTTACGTGCTTTTTCTTTCGATGCGAGATCGAGGCAAAAGCATCATCCTGCATGCCTTTGAAAATTCGCGTGGCCTAAAACTGCAATGAATCAACCTATCCATAATCCTATGGAGCCAAGCTCACATATCCGTGTTATGGATGAGTGGCAAGATACGATTCCAGAGGATTTATATATTCCTCCTGCTGCATTTGAAATTCTGCTAGAGCATTTCGAAGGTCCACTCGACTTCCTGATTTACCTGATTCAAAAAAACGGTTTTGACTTATTACAACTGGATATCGCTCCCATTGCCGCGCAGTATCTATCTTATATGGATGCCATGAAGTCGCTGAATATTGAGCTGACGGCAGATTATATGGTGATGGCTGCCTTATTGGCCGATCTTAAATCACGACTGCTGTTGCCAAAACCGAGCACAAGTGTTGTCGTTGAAAAAGATCCCAAACAGCAACTGATTGACCGGCTGGAAACCTATTTACGGGTCAAACAGGCGGCGGAACGTTTAGGACACATGTCTGTTCTGGAACGCGATACCTTCCCGGCCAATATTAGTCTGGGTCAGGTGGTGCAAATCAATGAAGGTTATGATGTCAGCCAGTTACGTGATGCGCTGTTTTGCGTATTCAATCGCCCAGAACCGGTTACCCATCAAATTCAGCAAGAACCGGTGTTGCTTGAAGAACGCATCGCCTTTATTGAAAGCCGTTTACAGTCCGGTGAAGTGCTGCATTTTGAAGCCCTGCTTAAACCCAGCCAGGGGCGCATGGGCATGGTGGTTACATTTATGGCCATTTTAGAACTCACACGGCAACAAAAAGTAGCTATTATTGCCAGCGGTATTGAAGCACCACTTGCAATTCAAGGAGTAGCTGCATAATGGATCATCAAGCAACATCTCTATCTGTTGCCGAGAATCAACATGAAGTGCTGATGCAACTGGAAGCCATTATTTTTGCCAGTGAAACAGCTGTTTCGCTTGCACGTTTGAAAGAAGCATTCCAAAATCAATATAATAAACAGGAATTGCGTCAGTTGTTACAACAGCTTGCCATGCTACAACATGGTAGATCGATTGAACTGGTAGAAACCGCACAAGGGTTCCGTTTCCAGGTTCGGGCTAAATATCGCAATATCATTACCCAGGTGTGGCCGGAACGACCAACTCGTTTATCACCCACCCTGCTCGAAACCCTTGCTGTGATTGCTTATCACCAACCAGTAACCCGGGCAGATATTGAACAGATTCGTGGAGTTTCAAACAATAGTCAGATCTTAAGATCATTGTTTGACTGGAACTGGATTAAAGAATCCGGCTTCAGAGAACTACCGGGAAGACCCGCGTTGTTAGTTACAACGCCACAATTTTTAAATGCTTTTGGTCTGACATCTTTAGGCCAATTGCCTCCCCTGCAGGATGCCAAGGAAGCTTTTATGACGCTCGATGCTCACGCAGCGAAGTCATAGATAGGTGAACTGTTGATGATAATTTCTAAGGTTATGCTGTCATGAGTGAAAAATTACAAAAGGTGCTTGCACGCGTAGGTTTGGGTTCTCGCCGTTATATGGAAGAAGTCATTGCCGCTGGTCGTGTCAGTATCAATGGACGTGTTGCCCAAGTGGGTGAACGCATTGAACCAGGTGATGAGCTTCGCATCGATGGTCGTAAAGTCCAATTCCAGATTGAAGACGAAATCCGTCGTCGCGTTCTGATTTACTACAAACCCGAAGGTGAAATTTGCTCACGCAATGATCCTGAACAACGTCCTACCGTTTTTGAACAACTGCCTGCAATTGCCAATGATCGCTGGGTGATGGTCGGCCGTCTGGATATTAACTCAACCGGTCTTTTACTGTTCACGAATGATGGTGAATTGGCTAACCGCCTCATGCATCCATCAAATGAAATTGAACGTGAATATGCAGTTCGTGTGATGGGTGAAGTGACACCACAAATCAAAAACAACATGCTTCAGGGCGTGGTTTTAGATGATGGTCCGGCGAAATTCGAATCCTTCTCTGAAATTGGTGGTGACGGCATCAACCGCTGGTATCAGGTGGTGGTTAAAGAAGGTCGTAACCGCGAAGTGCGCCGTATTTTTGAATCACAAGGTTTAAAAGTCAGCCGCCTGCTGCGTACCCGTTATGGTACTGTGATTTTACCGCGTGAACTTCGTACCGGCCGCTGGATGGAGCTGGATAAAGCCGATATCGACAACCTGACCAAATCTGTAGAGTTGAAGCCACGTCAAGGTACAGGCCTGTTTGGTATGGCAAAACGTCGTACTGAACGTATGCAAGAAAAACCAATGGCAGCACGTCGTGGCGGTTATTTGCGTCAGCAACGCCGTGATAGCGAAGAAGGTGAAAACCAAAGCCCAATGACCTATGCACAGCGTGATCGTCGTGAAAACCAGAATGGTCATGCACAACGTCGTGACAATACTGGCAATCTTTATGCACGTCGTGACGGCAATAATGGCAATGGTTTTGCCCAACGTGGTGAACGTCGTCAGGATGGCAATCCAAACACTTACGCTCAACGTGAACCACGTCAAGGCAACAGCTATGCACAGCGTGAAAACCGCCCTGAAAACTTTGGCAATCAAGCGACATATGGCCAGCGTGAACGTCGTGATGAAAATGCACCACGTAAACCATTTGGCAACAAAAACTTTAAGAAGTTTTAATTTTTAATAGCTTTTATTGTCAATCAAAAGCCACTCGGTTTGAGTGGCTTTTTTATATCCTTCTCTTTTAAACAACAGTTAGGATAAAACAGGAATATCAATCCACTGTGCATTTGGGAAATGTATCGCCAGATAGCTTTTCAGATAATCCGAAGTATCTCTGGAAATCAGCTGGTCCTGTGATTCATCATTCAGGTTATAAGCCAAAGCATAAAGTTCCAGACCACGACTTTTCAAGGCTTCCAGACTGAGCAAGGTATGATTGATACTACCCAAACGACCAGAACTAACCAGAATGACAGGGAATTTCTGTTCAGCAATATAATCAATCGTTAACAGTTCTGTGGTTAAGGGCACCATTAAACCACCCGCACCTTCCAGTAACACTACTTCATATTTTTCAGTTAATTGCCGGGTCGCATCGGCAATTTTCTGGAAGTCGATTTCACGGCCATCAATTTTAGTCGCCAAATGCGGTGAAGCCGGATAAGTAAAAATTTCCGGCATGGTGAGTTTGCTTTCATCTTCCGAAAACCAACCCATCTGCATCATTTTACGGTGCTGTTCAATATCTTCAGAAACATCGGTATTGCCAGTTTGCACCAGTTTCTGGGTGATGGTTTTCTTGCCCTGTTCATTCCATAACTTCGCCAGATAGCCTGTGGTATAGGTCTTGCCAATACCGGTATCGATGCCACTGATAAAATAAACGGGGGATGTCATGGCTTACTCCGTGCAATGCAATAAATAGGATGATAGCTCAGCTGATAATGGTGCTGACCAGATTGATCCAGCTCTGAAAATTGCTGATAGTCCTGATAAAACTGCTGTAAAGACTGTTTGGTCCAACGATGCTGTGCGGCGGTTGCAGTGACCCCGGTGGCCTTTAAATGCTGCAGCACAGCTTTAGGATGGGAAAAATTCAGTATTTCCAGACTCTCGGAAAGATGTAGAATTTCAAAACCCTGTTTAAGCAGCTTGTGCTGAATCTCATCAAGAGTCAGATAATTCAGCCCTTGCCCAGTCAGAGCCTTAATTTCTTGCAAATTCTGCTGACCAAAAGTGGAAAAACACAAATAGCCATTTTCGATAAGCGCCGCTGCACTTTTTTTAAAGACCGAATCAATATCGCCCACCCATTGCAAAGCCGAACTGGAAGCGATCAGGTCAAGGGATTGCGGAAAATCCAGTTGTTCCACATCGCCAATCAGCCACTCCAAATTTTCTTTAGCCTGAAAATGTTGCTGAACTTCGGGATACAGGTCATTTAAAAACACATGCTTTATTTCAAAGTTTTGCATCAGCAAATGGCTTAAATTGCCTGAGCCACAGCCGATTTCAAAAACACAGTTCAAGCTGGTACTGGGCAAATATTGCTGTATCAATTGCAGTAACTGTTGGCAAATCTGTTTTTGTACGATGGCATGTTCAGCATAGCTTTGTCCTGCCTTGGCAAAACGCTGTGCTACTTGAGACTTATTAATATTCACGGCTACAACTCACAGCAACGCCACCAGCTGTTCAAGATCAGCCTGATTGACTTGAGAAGTCAGTGAAATACGTAATCTTGAACTGTGTTTCGGTACTGTAGGTGGACGCACCGGCATGATATAAAATCCGGCCTGTTGTAGCTGCACGGCCTTTTCCACCGTCTTTTGCGACTCGCCAACAATCACCGGCACAATATGTGAAGTCGAAGGACAATCAAAACCTTTGGCACGTACCGACTGTTGCAGATTTTGACTGATCTGTTGCAGATGCTGACGTTGCTGTTGCAAGCCTAAAACTTTCTGGAAAATAAAATCAGTCCACGCCATACACATGGGTGGCTGCGCGGTACTGAAAATCAGCGGACGCATGGAATTAATCAGATATTCACGGATGATGGGATGGCAAATCAGATAACCACCGACCGATGCCAGTGCTTTCCCGAAAGTCCCAACCAGCAGATCAATCTCATCAATCACCGCATACTGTTCTGCACAGCCCAAGCCTTGCTCGCCGCGCACACCAATGGCATGCGCTTCATCGACATAGAGCATCACTTTAGCAAATTGCCTTTTAATCCGAACCAGTTCAGCCAGATCGGTTTCGTCACCATCCATGCTGAAAATGGATTCCGTCACCACAATAATGCGCTCAAAAGCTTCATCGGCATGGTATTGCTGCAAAAGCTGTTGCAGATGATTCAGGTCATTGTGCCGATAGCGTACATATTTTGCAGAGGATAAACGGATACCATCAATCATGCTGGCATGCACCAGTTTGTCTGCCAGAATCAGGGTCTTACTGTCGCTTAAAGCTGGCAGAATCCCGATATTCATGTGATAGCCACTGTTAAATAACAGCGCAGCACGTCCATGAAAAGCCTGACTTAAACTGGCTTCCAGCTGCTCGTATTCAGGAAAATTTCCGGTTAACAATCGCGAAGAAGATGAACTCATAATACGAAGTTCATTTGGTGTTTCATCAAAAAACTGTTCACGCAAAGTTAAGTCTGCTGCCAATCCCAAATAATCATTGGAAGACAGGTTAAGCATCGAATGACCCTGGATTTCAATCATTCGGCCTTGCTGGACATTAGAGGTAAATTGCCGCAAATTGCCCTGCTGTTTGAGTTCATCCAGCTTGCTTGCATAATCATTTAGCAGAGAGTTATTTAATGCAGCGTCATTTAACAAGTCCATGCGGATACCTCTTGCATCTGCTCCACCACATTCACTAATTGTTCCAGCAATATATTCAATTGTTGTTCAGTAATCACATACGGCGGCATCACATAGACCAGTTTACCAAATGGACGTATCCAGATCCCGCGCTTAACAAACTGTTGTTGCAGGCTTTTCATATCCACATTAAATGTCAGCTCCACCACACCAATCGCGCCCAGCACCCGCACATCCTGCACATAATCCAGTGCTGATAGGGGTTGCAGATGGTGTTGCAACTGTTGCTCGATGCGCTGAATATTGGCTTGCCAATCCTGAGCCAATAAAACCTCGGTACTTTTCACAGCCACTGCACAGGCCAGTGGATTGGCCATAAAGGTGGGACCATGCATGAATACGCCTGCCTCGCCACGGCTAATGGTTTCCGCCACATGCTTGCTGGTTAATGTGGCCGAAAGCGTCATATAGCCGCCAGTCAAGCCCTTGCCGATGCACATGATATCCGGCTCAACGCCGGCATGTTCCCAGGCAAACAATTTGCCAGTACGACCAAAACCGGTGGCAATTTCATCAAAAATCAGCAGCACTTTATATTGTTCACACAGCAATTTGGCCTGACGCAAATATTCAGGATGATAAAAACGCATTCCACCCGCACCCTGCACAATCGGTTCCAGAATTAAAGCAGCAATGCTGGCATGGTGCTGTTTTAACACCTGTTCCAGTTCTGCAATATCGGCTTGATTCCATTCATCATCAAAGCCAACCTGTGGGGCTGCAACAAAGAAACGATTCGGCAGACTGGAACCAAAAATCTGATGCATGCCTGTGACCGGATCACAAACTGACATGGCATTCCAGGTATCGCCATGATAGCCAGAACGCGGCGTAATAAAATTGGTTTTCTGACTTTCACCTTGTGCAGTCCAAAACTGCACTGCCATTTTTAATGCCACTTCTACGGCAACAGATCCAGAGTCCGCATAGAAAATTTTATCCAGACTGGGTGGGGTAATTTTTAATAACAGTCTGCCAAGTTCAATCGCAGGATCATGAGTCAAACCACCAAACATGATATGCGACATCTTGTGTAATTGATCTGTCACGGCCTGATTCAGTTCAGGATGGTTATAGCCATGGATGGCACACCACCAAGAAGACATGCCATCAATCAGTTGCCGTCCATCTTCCAGCTCGATAATGGCACCATGCGCCTGTTTTACCTTAAAGGTCGGCAATGGATCGGTCATGGAGGTATAAGGATGCCAGATATGCGCAAGATCAAAGTCTTGGTCGTTTAATTCGGTCATCCCTTACTCCTGCAGACGCTTGAAAATCAATTTTTCATGATCTTAAACCTGCATGAACTAAAAATAAATTGCGAGATAAACCAGTTATCCGCTTGTTTGTTCTATTTTCTTTAAAAATTGGCAGATTTTGCCAGTTATCAGTTCAGCTTCAAATAAGGGAAAGCCATGTGACCCGCTGACCAGCTCTGTTTCCAAAAACTTTGCATTGAATTTCTGAAAATTTCTTTGAACTTTGTAACTAACTAAAAAGTCCTGTTTTGCAAAGACATGATATTGATGACCCGGGTAATTCCTCAAGATATCAACATTATTTAAATACTCAAGGCAAAATAGTCCTTGTCTTAAAGTTTCAATCGATTGAGCCTGTATCAAACTTTGTAAAATGATGAAGTCAGCTTTGGTGGTTGCTGTGCCTTGACACACCATATAGCCAAACTTTTTTAAGGTGGAAATGGCATCCTGCTCAAATGACTGTTTGAACTGCTGAAATGTCGGCTGATCCATCGCCATTGGCCATGTATCGTTTGCTACGAAACAGGGGTTGGAACCCAAAGTAATCAATACTTTTTCCTTTCCATCCAGCTTTTGAACCTGGTCGGCCAGCACTGTGGCCAACTGTCCTCCCAAAGACCAGCCGGCAATCACATCAAACTGATGCGCCAGTTCCACTTTTTGCTGTAGAGCCTGTTCATCTAAAGCGTTAAAGATGTTGCAAAGTTCAACCTCATATCCTTGCGCTGCCAAAGCTTGTTTTAATGGATCAAGCAGTTGGGTTCCACCGCCCCAGCCCGTGATGAGTAAAATACGTTGATTCAAGGTAAGCTCTAAAAAACTAAATTATTTGAACAGTATAAAACCTCTCTTTCAATTCACACAGCAGCATTTCAAAATTCATTTAGCCTCCGCTATTACAGGCGAAATGCAACTCTCCACCCCGATCAGCATTTTATGCATCTCCCTATAACCATACAGGAATCATCTTTTCCGATTCCCTTAAACTGTATAGGAAGCTGCTTTAAAACATCCGGTTGCAACTTGATCAACCCTGCACCAATATCCATACGTTTTTATTTTTATTACATTTAATCAATAAACCCTTGATCATGGCAGCAATTAAAATAAATACCCATCATTTCTACTCTTCCCTACATTTTAAATTTTGTTAAGATCGAAACATCTTCTTATCCATTCTAAAAAATATACGATATGAATGAATCAAAAAAATTAAGCAGCGTTTTACTTACACTCGGTTGTCTGCTCTGTTTCAATACAACAATACATGCACATGCAGCAGAAGAATCTATTTTTTTAAAATCAGAAAATACCCATAAACAATGGGTCGGAAAAGCCTCACCTGCATTTAAATTGCAGGATCAAAATGCTCAATGGCATTCCTTGAGCCAGTATAAAGGCAAATGGGTGGTGTTATATTTCTATCCTAAAGACAATTCTCCCGGCTGTACCCAGGAAGCCAATCAGTTTAAGGCACTCTATCCACAATTTTTAAAAAGCAATGCCGTGGTTTTAGGGGTGAGTCTGGATGATGTGAAATCCCATCAAAAATTTTCAGAAAAATTAGCCTTGCCGTTTCCGATACTGGCAGACCACAAGCACCAGTTATCGAATCAATTGGGTATTGTGCGTAATCTGAGCATTACTAAAATAGCCAAACGGGAAAGCTTTTTGATTGATCATCAAGGCAACATTGTTTATCACTACAACAGTGTGAATACGCAAACCCATGCTGCTCAGGTCTTGGCGGATATCCGGAAATTTTCTCAATAGTCTGTCTTTCCACCATCTCAATCATAAATTTAAAAAATAAAAAAGCCCGACTCAGGTCAGGCTTTATATTTGAGCATTTAGATTTACATTTGCGATTGAATATAGTTTTGCAAACCAATCAATTCAATCAGACGAATCTGTTTTTCCAGCCAGTAAGTATGATCTTCTTCAGTATCCGACATTTGCTGACGAAGCATATCACGGCTCACATAATCACCTTTCTCTTCGCACAATTTCACACCTTGTGCCAATTTTTCACGTACATGATATTCGAGCTTTAAATCAGCTTTTAAACAGGTCACCACATCTTCACCGGTTTCGATGTCATCACGGTTCATATTCGGTGTACCTTCCAAAAACAATACACGGCGAATAATGGCATCCGCATGCTGTGCTTCTTCCTGCATTTCATGATCAATACGTTCAAAGATTTTGGTCAGCCCCCAATCTTCATACATACGAGAGTGGATCAGGTATTGGTCGCGAGCAGCCAGTTCGCCACCGATCAACATATTTAAATAATCTACGACTTCTGGATTACCACGCATTTTTATAACTCCCTACCTTTATGGGCTTATTATGGAGAAAATCATCTGTATTTGCAAAATAAAATTTCCATAAATATATGATTTTTAAACAATTAAAATGAGAAGTACTTACATTTACAGTTTTAGTTGAATAAATTCCCATTTATAAAACAATGTCTTGCACTCAGTACTCAGCTTAGATGAACAAGATCAAAGTACTTTTATAATGTATTGGTTTTTTGTAACTAGATTCAAAATCATTGTGGCATATATTCATTGAACTATATGCGTATCAAATCAGAAACGCTGAGTGCATCGGCATCAGGTTATTATATATAAGCAAAATTGAGCTTGTTCATTGGTATAAGCAGGCCAAATCTTAGTCATGCACCGACAAGCTCACTCATCCTCAGCGAAAATAGGCTTAAGCTGAAGTCCAACGTGCATTTCTCCATGCTTGTTGTTGCTTTAAATCTAAAAAAGTCCAAGCGACAAAACGACTTTCTTTTTGCCCCTGCGTCATTTTAATGGTTTTCACATCCACTGCTCCGCTCTTACGCAACGCATTTAAAAGCACAGGCAATGTTGTTTTCTTGGAAACCAGTGTGCTAAACCAAAGACATTGCTCAGCAAACTGTATGCTCTCTTGTACCATTTGGCAGACAAAGCGTTCTTCACCACCGTCACACCAGAGTTCATTTTTTTGACCACCAAAGTTTAACACCACCTTCGTCCGATCAACCGGCTTGCCAAGTTTTCTTAATTTTTGAGTTGCTGTGGCATTTGCTTCATCTTGCGAGGCATGAAATGGCGGGTTACACATCGTCAAATCAAAATGATCTGTGGGTTTAATCACACCTTTGAAAATATTGCTTGAGTTCTTCTGCAATCGAATCTGAATCCCTTTACGCAAATTTGGATTCGCCTCCACAATGAATTGAGCACTTTTAAAGGATGTAGAATGAATGTCTGAGCCGACAAATTTCCAACCATAGCTACGATGACCAATGATCGGGTAAATACAGTTTGCTCCCACCCCAATATCCAACACTTGAACGGCATGCCCTGTTGGAATCTGACCTTTATTATTGGCACTCAACAAGTCAGCCAAATAGTGGATATAGTCAGCTCTACCCGGAATAGGCGGACAAAGAAAATCTTGAGGAATATCCCAATATTGAATGCCATAAAAATGTTTCAGCAATGCTTTATTGAGCATTTTCACAGCCTGTGGATCAGAAAAATCGACTGAAAGATCGTTATATTTATTTGGGCTAACAAAAGGTGCAAGTTCCGGACAAGTCTGCATTAACTGAGGAAAATCGTAACGACTGCGATGCAGATTTCGTGCATGTAATTGCGATTTTTGTTGCGGAAAAGTTTTCTTTGCTTGCGCCATGTGTATGCCAATAATCAACGGGAGAACAGAATCATCTGATAAGACAGGCTCAATACCTGTCAATAGATCGATATTGTACGTGAATTCAGCTCATCATGACGATCCCAACCCAATCAAGCCATAAAAAAGACATCCGAGGATGTCTTTTTTAATTCATGCTTAAGATCGATTAAGCAGGAAGTTGACCATGCTCTTTCATCAAAGCAATAAACTGCTCTTCGTTGATCACAGCGACACCGAGTTTTTCTGCCTTATCCAGCTTGGAACCGGCTTTCTCACCAGCAACGACACATTTGGTTTTACTGGATACACTGCCGCTGACGCGTGCGCCTAAGGCTTGGAGTAACTGTGTTGCCTCATCCCGTCCCATACTACTGAGCGTACCCGTCACCACCCAGCTTTCGCCATTTAGTGGCTGACGTGTCGGGGCGACTGGAGCATCCCAGTGAATTCCCGCTTCGAGCAAACGCTTGACCACTTCCAGATTATGCGGCGCCTGAAAGAAATCGACAATCCATTCAGCAGTAATATCCCCAACATCCGGGGTTTTCTTCAAGGCTTCAATATCGGCATTTTGCAGTGCTTCAAAAGTCTGGAAAGTATTGGCTAGCATACGTGCAGTGGTTTCTCCCACGCCGCGGATTCCCAAAGCATAAATGAAGGAAGCCAGTGTGGTTTTCTTGCTGTTTTCAATTGCATCAAACAGGTTTTGTACCGATTTTTCACCCATTTTATCAATGTTTAAGAGCTGCTCACGATGTTCGTGCAAGCAGTAAATATCCGCCACATTTTTGAGCAGGTCGAGATGGAGTAAACATTCCACCCAGCGATCGCCTAGACCTTCAATATCCATGGCCTTACGCGAAACAAAGTGGCGAATGGCTTCAATTCGCTGGGCTGCGCAGTACAAACCGCCAGAACAGCGTGCCAATGCCTCGCCTTCAGGCATCACCACCGGCGAATCACAAACAGGACAATTTTCCGGTAAATGAACCTCTACTGCCTCATCCGGGCGGAATTCCGGCCAGACTTTTTCCACTTTCGGAATCACGTCACCGCTACGGTATACGCTGACGGTATCGCCAATTCGGACATCCAAACGGTGGATTTCGCCAATATTATGCAGGGTGACATTGGACACTGTGACCCCACCGACAGCGACAGGGTTTAAACGTGCAACCGGGGTTAAAGTTCCGGTACGCCCCACTTGCCAGTCAATATTTTCTACCGTGGTTAAAGCCGCTACCGCCGGGAACTTATAGGCGGTTGCCCAACGGGGTTCCCGGCTTAAAAATCCGAGCTGTCTTTGCTGTTTTAAATCATCGACCTTGATGACCAGACCATCAATTTCAACACTTAAATCGGCACGTTCTGCATTGATTTTTTCATAGGCTTTTTGTACATCCTGAATCGTGTCACAAATAAAATGACTTTCCCCGATGGTAAAACCAAACTGGGTGAGCCACTCCAGACTGGCATACATGGTGGTCTGGCCATGATGAGGTTCGCACTGTGCTATACCATAAGCATAAAAGGCCAGTGGACGTGAGGCTGCAACATTTGGATCGAGCTGGCGCAGACTGCCTGCCGCTGCATTACGCGGGTTGGCAAAGGTCTTTTCACCTTTGGCTTCATTTTCGGCATTCAGCTTTTCAAAACCTGCTTTAGGAATCAGCACTTCACCACGCACTTCAAGCAGTGTCGGTACCTGAGCCTGTGCAGAGCTTAGCACTTTCGGCAGGTTACGGATGGTTTTGACATTATGAGTAATGTCTTCACCGGTTTCACCATCGCCACGAGTGACGCCACGAACCAGCACACCATTTTCATACCACAGGGAAATGGCCAGGCCATCGAACTTTAATTCGACATCGTATTGGATCTTCTGATTGGGTAAACGTTCTTCAATACGGCGGGCAAAGGCAAACAGTTCTTCCTGGTTAAAGACATTACCCAATGACAGCATCGGTACGGCATGGGTCACGCTGGCAAATTTAGTAAGCGCTTTGCCACCCACTTTATTGGTCGGAGTATCCGCCTGTACATATTCGGGATATTGTTCTTCTAAAACCTTGAGCTGATGAAAGAGCTGATCATATTCACTATCTTCAATGCTGGGTTGATCCATTACATAATAGGCATGGTTATGCTTGGCTAAAATTTGAATCAATTGACGCATTTGCGCTTTGATAGTTGAATCTTCGGTCATATCTACCCCATAAAAAAGGGCGGTCTATTTCCGCCCTTCATAACTATTTGATCTACCCGCTATTATAGAAATCGAGTCCATCAGTTTCAAACTAAACTTCTGTACTTTGACCTGCACGGTAATCAATCGCGAAATGACGCCATTGTTCACGTAATTGCGGCGTAAATTCCTGATTGTTCTGGTCATACACGGTGCCGTCAATTTCACGGGCAATCAGACGCGAAATGCTGTCCATAGTATCAAAGGCATTCTGTACATCACTGTGTGGCAATGCCAGGAAGAAAGCCAAGCCTTTCACCTGTTCAGTCGACAAGGTTTCCAGATCAAAACCGGCTGCACCTTCGTCAGTAATCTGCAACACAGAAAAAAGTAACTTGCTGCCGTCTTCAGTATAACGATGGAAACAGGCCATTTCACCAAAACGCAGGCCATATTTAAGCAAGACTTTTAAAGTTTTTTCCCCGGAAAGCACCCGGCGTTCTGGATAAATATTCAAGGCAATAAATTCGGCTGCAGTCGATAAGGCACTGGCTTCATCCACGCGTTGCTGTTCATGCAAGTGCTCATCCAGAATGCTGCTTTCATCTTCAAAGTCTGAAATTTCGGCTTTTTCAATGCTGCTGTTCAGGTTAAATTCATCTGCTTTTTTATCTTCACCTTGTTGAGCCTGCTCTGAGCTGGCTTCAGATTTTACTTCTTCTACAGCGGTAGCATCTGCTTTCAACTCCGCCTGAGCGGGTGCTGCTGCCTGTTCAACCTGAGCGGTTTCAACCTTTTCTGCTTGCGCTTCTGCCTGCTGAGCTGCCGGAAGCTGTTCAGCCGCCGTTTCAGTTAAAGTGGGTTCAACACGTTCGGCTTCTTTTGCACTTTGTAGTTGATCACGCACATGACGAGGAATGACCGGTTGCTGGCTGTCAGAATTGACATGAAGTTCCGAATCTAGTGACGGTGCTGCATCCCCAGGTTTTTTAAACAATAATCTTAAACCGAATAGCATAATGATGATGGCGATAACTATGCCAACAATCGTAGTGACTTCCATACTATGACTCCGCAACTAAACCGTATTCTTTTGCCTGTTCCAAATCGACAGTGACTAATTTTGAGGTGCCCGGTTCTGGCATGGTAACACCTAACAAATCGGTTGCCATCGTCATTGCAACTTTATTATGGGTAATGTAAATGAATTGCACCTGTTCAGAAAGTTCTTTTACCAGGTTACAAAACCGTCCCACATTGGCATCGTCCAAAGGTGCATCGACCTCATCCAGTACACAGAACGGTGCCGGATTTAAACGGAAGATGGCAAACACCAATGCCAATGCTGTTAATGCTTTTTCACCACCAGAGAGTAAGGCCAGAGAACTGTTCCGTTTACCCGGTGGACGCGCCATTAGTTTTACACCCGATTGCCAGTCGTCTTCAAGGCTTAAACTGGCTTCACCGCCATTAAATACTTTCGGGAACAGGTCTTGCAGTTCATGATTGACCTGATCAAAGGTGGTCATAAACAACTTGCGGGTTTCCTGATCAATACTTTTCATGGCGCCCTGTAACTGATCGACTGTTTTTTCCAGGTCTTCAATCTGATGACTCAGTTCTTCAAAGCGACTGGAGACTTCCTCATATTCTTCAGAAGCCGCCAGATTGACCGCACCCAGTTTTTCAAACTGCTGCTGTGCTCTTTCCAGGGTTTGTTGATGGCTGGCAATATCAATACTCAGCCCTGTGAGCATTTCACTATTCATCTCTTTTAACTGTTCAGAATAGTGCTGCCAGTCAGACTTGGCTGCTTGCCAGGCCAGTCGCTTCTCTTCTAACTGGCCACGCAATTTCTCGTCTTGCTGCTGGTGCTGATGACGCTGTTCGGTCAGGTGCTGCTGTTTTTCTTGAACACTGTTCAGTTCAGCCTGCCATTCATTCCAGGTCTTTTGCAACTTCTCGGTAATGTGCGCCTGCTCACTGAATTGAGATTGCAGCGCAGGGAGTTCCAGCTGCACCGGATCAACAAACTTTTTCGCCTGCTCCATTTGCGCAATAATCTGCTGATACTGTGCTTTTGAGAATAAAGCATCTTTTTCCAGTAATTCAATTTGCTGCCGGGTTTGCGTGGCCTGACGACGTAGCAGCTCCAATTCCTGTTGTGCTTGCTGCCAGGTATGCTGGGTATTTTCCAGCTGTTCAGTCAGTTCCTCAACTTGAAACTGCAGAGTTTTATAATTCGGTAAAGCCTGTTCCAATTTCAGGTTTAAGGCATGCAGATCAATTTCCAGATCATCTTTCTGCATGGCATCTTCTTCCAGCTGCTCATCCAGCTGTTGCAGCTGACTGGCCAATTGCTGTTTCTGAAGCGAAAAAGCCTGAGCCGTACTTTGTACTTTGGCAATGTTGACATCCAGCTGCTGCAACGCTTTTTGCTGTAGCTTTAACTGGTCTTGCTGATCTTGAATGTTTTTTTGCAACATTTGAATCTGTTTTACCAGTTCCGGCAACAGCTGTTCCGCCGTTTCAAGCTGTAGCCACTGCTGTGCCAATGCTGTTTCAATTTCTTCCAAACGGATACGGTGACTCAGTGCCCCTTGTCCTGCCTGACTGGCTTCATCATAAAACAGACCGATCACCCAATCTTGAGCCACCTGATAACCATCCAGCGTCAAGATAGACTGACCAATACCCAATTGAGACTGTAAAGCCAAAGCCTGATGAAGATTGTCTGCAACGGCCACCTGCTGCCAGATGGAATGCTGCGGTGATTCAATCCATTCGGCCAGACATGGCAAACTGGCCAGCTGAATCTGCCCTTTTGCCACCTGAACTTTCAGCTGACGGGCAATACTTTCCGTGAAATCAGTATTCGCATCTAATACTTGTGCAGAGAGCCATTTCGTCAGGAATTTTTCAATCAGATGAGCATGGTCTTTGGCCTGATCGTTTAGCTTCAACACCTGCATCAACTGCACGGCATCGTTCTGGACTTTAGGACTGTTCTTGATTAGCAACTGATGAAGATTTTTCTGTTCGGATTGCAACACCTGAATCGCAGACTTTAAGGTCGCAACATCATTTTTCTGCTGCGCATATTGTGCTTGCACTGACTCTAATGTGTGTTTCTGCGTTTGAATGGCTTGTTCCAGCTGTTCAATCTGCTGAGACAGTTGAACTTTTTCACTTTCCAGCTGCTCAATATCCTCCAGCTGGTGCTGATTTTGAATCTGTGTGGCCTGTTGTTGCAAGGTCTGTTTTTGCTGTTCGATCCGGGCAATATTTTTCGCCAACTGCTCACTTTGCGCCAGCATCTGCATTTTTTGCTGCTGCTGTTTTTCAACCTGAGCTTTGACCAGTTCAAATTGCTGTTGTACCTGTTGCTGTTGTGCTTTCAAATCGCTCAGACTTTGACTCTGGTCCTGTCCCTGGCTTTCTTGCTGCTGTAATTGTTCAGTCTGCTGTTCATGCTGGACTTGCAAAGTTTCAATTTGCAATTCAATCAGTTGCAGCCGTTCTTTGGTCTGTAGTTTTTGCTGTTCCAGCTGAGTTAAAGTCAAACTATTTTGCTGGAACAAGGACTGCTTCTGTTCCAGCGTCATTTTCAGTTCAGCCAGTTTTTTCTCGGCCTGTTGCCATTCATTTTGCAGTGGCGTGGACTGCTGAATCAGGCGCTGAAATAATTCACTGGTTGCAGTCAGGTCATGTTCCAGTGTGGTGAGTTCGGAACGCACCAGCTTGAAGGTTTCGCCCAGCTCATTCATCTGCACAGTATATTCTTGCTGTAAGCGGCTGCTTTGCTCACATTGAAATGACAGCACTTCCACTTTTATGGTGCGAATCCGGGTTTCCAGTTCTTTATATTGAATGGCGGTTTCGGATTGACGTTTCAGGGTTTTCAGCTGGGATTTCAGTTCCGCGGCAATATCTTCAAGGCGGGATAAATTTTGCGTGGTGTGATCCAGATGCAATAGGGTTTCACGACGGCGTGCCTGATAACGCGAAACACCGGCAGCTTCTTCAATAAACACCCGCATTTCTTCCGGTTTGGCATCGACCAGACGGTTAATCATGCCCTGTTCAATGATCGCGTAAGAGCGCGGACCCAAACCGGTTCCCAAGAAAATGTCGGTGATGTCACGACGACGGCATTTGGTGCCATTTAAAAAATATTCGGACTTGCCATCACGGTTGACCTGACGACGTACAGCCAATTCGTTATAGGCATTATAAGCGCCACCGAGCTTGCCATAGGTATTATCAAAACGCAGTTCGACACTAGCGACCCCGACCGGTTTACGTTTCGCAGTTCCGGTAAAAATCACATCCTGCATGCTGCCGCCACGCAGCTGGCGCGCACTGGACTCTCCCATTACCCAGCGTATGGCATCAATGACATTGGATTTACCACAACCGTTGGGCCCAACCACAGCGGTACGATTGGCCTTGAAATGTAAAGTTGTACTGTCGGCAAAAGATTTAAAGCCGGAAAGTTTTAAGCTGCTTAAACGCATAATGTCCTGATCAACGTCGTGAACGTCTTGCCCATGCAAGTTCGATTTGTTTCATCCGTGTCAGAGATTCCAACACAAGGTTGCGCAAGTGTCGACAAAAATCATCCATAAATAAAGTAGCTTGTTGTGATTTTCGGATCAAAACTGCATCAGTCACCAGCTTAAACAATTCAAATGATTCCTGCAGTTCGCGATGCGAGATATTTAAGGTTAAGAAATAGCTGCGGCGCAGTGAAGGTAACAGTTCCTGATAGACTTTCATTAAATAAGGATTGCCGACCATTTCATGCTGGCGAGACAAGCCCTGAAAGATTAAATCATAAAATTTTTCAGTATGACCGTGACGGGTTTCTTCCTGCAACTGTTGCAATAATGCCTGAATGCTTTCAGCTTCATGCGGACGCCAGGTTTCTGCCATGCGCTGCACAATCTGTCCAGTGAGCAAAGCACACATCTCAAACAGGGCACGTACCTGCTGGGCAGACATTTCCGAGACAATCGCCCCACGGCGAGGATAAATTTCGATTAATTGGGTACGCTCCAGCAGCAGTAAGGCTTCACGTACCGAACCACGACTGACATCCAGTTCAGAGGAAATGCGCAATTCTTGAATGCGTTCCCCCTCTACCAGTTCACCGCGAATGATTTGCTCACTAATATGCCTGGCAATCTGCTCGGACAAACTGTCCTTTTCTTGTTCTTGCATACTGTTCCTATCTTGTTTTTATAAGATGCAATCAAAAAAATTTGGATAAACCCTGTGGATAAATCCTGATTGTTACGTGCTTTTTTACTTGATTTTAACTACAAAAAATATGACATTGTCAGACAATTTTCAAGTCGATAAAGCCAATATCAGTTTGTGATCAGTAGATCAGATAAAACTGTCTATTTCCGTTAAATATCCTACTCTAGACTCACTTCAACCTAAGTGATTCATTTAAATTATAAAATAAAACTTATTCTTAGTTCAGCACATCCTTAGAAAAACAGCAGGATAAGTGATCTCAAGGTGCGTATGCAAAAACCATAGCACACCTTTTCATCTCTTTTATATGGTTCTTAAATTAAAAAAAGGCTGAAAAACCTTGATAAATAAAATACGAACCGACAGTTGCCAACAGGCAGGCAAAACATCTTTTCAGCATGGCTGGCGATAGTTTATGCGCTACTTTTGCACCTAATTTAGCCGTCATAAAACTCATGACACTAATACCAATAAAGGCATAGATATGCACATAGCCAATACTATGCGGTATTTCAGTTTCGGTATTGGAACCAAACCACATAAAGCCTAACGCACCAGCAATAGCAATCGGCAAGCCGCCTGCAGCTGAGGTAGCCACCGCTTTCTGGATCACTACGCCATGACGGCTTAAATACGGTACGGTCAAGCTGCCACCACCAATACCGAATATGGCAGAGGCGATTCCGATTCCGCCGCCAGCCAGAATCTGCATGGCTCTGGAAGGTAAATGATGATTCGGGTCCACCGCTTTGCTTGCACCATTAAACATGGTGTAAGCCACCCAAATAGCAAAAAAGCCGATCAATAATTGTAAGCCCTGACCCGACATATAGTCCGCAATACCGGCTCCTAAAAATGCCCCTAAAGCCAGTCCCGGCGCTAAATTACGAAATACATCCCACATCACTGCGCCTCTTTTATGGTGCGCTGTGACCGAGCTGATGGAAGTGACAATAATGGTCGCTAAAGATGTACCCACAGCCAGATGCATAATCACCGATGGATCATAATGTAACTGGGTAAATACAATATAAAGAATGGGAACAATAATCAGGCCGCCACCAACGCCAAACAGCCCGGCAGCAAAACCCGCCATTGCACCAATCAATAAATATATGATTAACTCCATTATTCACATTCCACGGTTACTTAGATTTAAATGGATTTAGAGACCCGACAGCTGCAAAAAATCCTCGATGATGCCCATCAGCTTCCTGAAGTTTTGTTACTCAAACCCGTCACCACGTCGACCAATGACGATGTACGTGAAATTGCACTGAAAGGCGTGCACAGTGTTCTGGTTTGCAGTTCCAAACAGACTCAAGGTCGTGGACAGCGTCAACGACAGTGGGTATCGCCTGAAGGCAACATCTATTTAAGCACATTGCTGAATACGCGAACAGCCATTGATGGCCGGCTGGCGCTTGAAATCGCACTGAATATTTTACAAATGCCGAGTTTGCAAGATTTAGATTTGCAAGTGAAATGGCCGAATGACCTGTATAGTCGACAAGGTAAATGGGGTGGCATTCTGGTTGAACCGATTTCCCCTCATCAGGTCATTGTCGGTGTCGGGATTAATCTTGAACCTGTTCTCAAAGCACAGATTGACCAGCATGCCACCTCAGTGCGTGAATTGGGATTACAGGATATTTCCCGTATTCAGCTGATTGCTGAACTGTATATGGCGATTCAGCAAGCCAGTGCATGGTTTGATCATGACTGCTATAACCTGGCGGCACGCTTTAATCATTATGCGGCTTTTATAAACCAGGCTGTTGAATTTGAAGATCATTCGGGAGTATGTTCAGGTATCTTCCAAGGCATTCAGGATGATGGTTCGGTCAACATTGACACCCCTGACGGTTTAAAACAGTTTTATCAAGGGCGTTTACGCCGCCTGAGTACCTCTCTTTAGAGAAATGCAATGAAGAATTTATGGCTGGATATCGGCAATACCCGACTCAAATACTGGATTACTGAAAATCATCAGGTAATTGAACATGACGCAGAACTGCATCTGCAATCCCCTGCCGACCTGCTACTCGGTTTAATCCAGCATTTTAAAAGTCTGGATCTGCAACAAGTCGGGGTGTCTTCGGTTCAGGACAAAAAGAACAATGAACGCATCCAGAAAATTCTCAAGTTTTTAAATATTCCGGTAACTTTTGCAAAAGTACATGCCGAATATGCCGGCTTACGCTGTGCCTATGAAAATACCAGCAAGTTCGGGATTGACCGCTGGCTGCAAATGCTGGCTGTCGTGAACAATCCGGAGCAAAAATATTGTGTGATCAGTTGTGGAACTGCACTGACCATTGACCTCACCGATGGCTTGCAACACTTGGGCGGTTATATCCTGCCGAACCTGTACCTACAGCGTGATTCCCTGATTCAAAATACCAAAGGCATCAAGATTCCCGATGCCATATTTGATGAGCTTAGCCCAGGTCGCAATACCATCGATGCCGTTCATCATGGCATTCTGCTCAGTCTGGTCAGCACCATTGAAAAGGTCCTGGAAAAGTATCCAAGCCAACTGATTTTAACTGGTGGTGATGCACCGCTATTTGCTAAATATTTGACAGCTTATCAGCCTGTTATTGAGCCGGATCTATTGCTGAAAGGGCTGCAAAATTATATTTATTCCTTGGCTGAAGCCTGATTTTGTCGAATCAAATAAGGCTGAATAAGCTGTCAGACTTCAGGCAGCTCGGTACAGCCTTTTATAAAAATGAATGGCTGAATGTGTGCATCCGGCAATTTACCTCATTACTTGCATAAAGATTGCAATAGATTCCCACCAGATTAATGCAGCAGCAAAGGTTTTAGAACGTCCCAGACCTGGTTATGCGCAACAATAATACTTTCCGGATCTAAACGAGGTATTTGCAGGTGTATTGCTGTTTGCCAGTTCTGAAAATTCGGTACATTCGGATCGGGCAAGATCAGCAGTCTTGCCTGATGTCCTGCGTGCTGGATTTTTTTTAAAGTATTTTAGAAAAGAAAAAAAGGCAATAAAAAAGGCGCATTACGCGCCTTCTTTAGATTGATCATCAAAGCTTAAGCTTATTTCTGATCTTTATTGCCAAATAGTGGGCCCATACCGCCGCCACCAAATTGTTTTTGCATATTGCCCAATGAACGCATCATTTTTGCCATACCTGACGGATTGGCAAATTTCTTCATCATTTTCGCCATTTGCGCATGCTGCTTGATGAGTTTATTCACCTCAGCAACATCCATACCGCAACCGGCAGCGATACGTTTTTTACGGCTTGGGTTCATCAGGTCAGGGTTACGACGCTCTTTGATGGTCATCGACTGGATAATCGCTTCCATCTTTTTCACTTGCTTTTCAGGGTTGGCTTGGGCGATGGCATCCTGAATGCCTGCATTGCTCATGCCTGGAAGTTTATCCAGAAAGCCCATCATGCCGCCCATTTTGTTCATTTGTTCAAATTGCATCAGCATGTCTTCAAAGTTGAAGCTGCCGCCTTTTTGCAATTTTTTCGCCATTTTTTCAGCTTTTTCTTTGTCGATCTTGCGTTCAACTTCTTCGACCAAAGAAAGTACGTCACCCATGCCGAGAATACGCTGTGCAATACGCTCAGGATGGAATGGCTCTAGGGCATCAAGTTTTTCACCCATACCCAGGAATTTGATTGGCTTGCCGGTAATCGCACGTACCGAAAGTGCTGCACCACCGCGTGCATCACCATCAGTTTTGGTTAAGATCACACCAGTTAAAGACAAGGCATCATTAAAGGCTTTGGCTGTATTTGCCGCATCCTGACCAGTCATGGCATCGACCACGAACAGGGTTTCAGTCGGCTTGATGGCAGCATGAAGCTCTTTAATTTCGTCCATCATTTCGTCATCGACGTGTAGACGACCAGCAGTATCGACAATCAGTACATCAGCAAACTGGATTTTCGCTTGTTCAATTGCACGGTTGGCAATATCAATTGGTTTTTCATTGGCATTCGATTCAAAGAAAATCGCGCCCACTTCAGCAGCAACCGTTTGCAGCTGTTTGATTGCTGCTGGACGATAAACGTCGGCAGAAACCATCGCCACTTTTTTCTTTTGACGCTCTTGCAGGAAACGTGCAAGTTTTGCCGCAGTCGTGGTTTTACCTGCACCTTGCAAACCTGCAAGAAGTACAACCACAGGGGGTTTGGCTGCGAGGTCAAGGCTTTCATTGGCCTCACCCATCATTTTGGTCAGTTCGTCATGTACAATTTTGACGAACGCTTGGCCCGGTGATAACTGAGTCATCACTTCTTGGCCCAATGCCTCTTCCTTAACTTTCGCGATGAACTCACGAGTTACAGGTAACGCCACATCGGCTTCAAGAAGTGCCATACGCACTTCACGTAACGTATCTTTAATATTGTCTTCGGTTAGCTGCCCTGAGCCAGTAACATTTCTTAAACTCTGCGTGAGTCGTTCTGTTAAGGTATCAAACATTGCAAATTCCGCTTAAAATAGCCGTGAGCAAAAAATTGTTTCTTAAAATAGAAAATTTATGCATAGAATGCTATAGGATACTGTAGTTCGCATCGAATTTATATAAATGAATATTCATCATCCTGAAAAAGGTTTGACATGATTAGCCTGCCCTTGGTTTACACGATCTTAGCATTAATCGCTTATACCTCATCTTTCTGGTATCTGTTTATCCACTTAATGTCAAAACGTGATCCAAACCATTGGCTTATTGGGCTGGTACTGGGTTTAGGGGTAATGTTGCACGGGGCTGTGCTGTATAGCGATATGCTGACCCCTTTAGGCATCAATTATGATGTTTTTGTGCTGATGTCATTTACCTCTGGTCTGATGCTGCTGCTCAGCCTGCTGTTTAGTACCTTTCGTCCCATTTTGGCACTGAATTTACTGGGTATCCCTGTTGCTGCAATCGGTCTCATTTTAGGTTTTACCTTAAGCAAGACCAATCAGGTGATTGAACAGCATTCTCTGGGCCTAGACATTCATATTATTTTGTCTTTATCCGCCTATGCGGTTCTGTTGATGGCCACCATTCAAGCCGTGATTTTGTGGTTTCAGAACCGTGAATTAAAGAATAAGACCAAAAGACTGTGGGTTAATTTACTACCTTCATTCCAGGCCATGGAATCCTTGCTGTTTGATTTAATCATTACCGGTTTTATCTTGCTGACTTTAGCGCTTGGTTTTGGTTTCTTTACCATTGAAAATTTCTTTGCCCAGCATTTGGCGCATAAAACGGCGTTTAGTATTATTTCCTGGTTTGTTTATGGCTTTCTGTTGATTGGTCATTATAAATTTGGCTGGCGCGGTCAGAAAGCCATTCGCTTTACTTTGATTGGTTTTATGCTACTGGCGATTGGTTTTATTGGTTCCAAGTTTGTACTGGAAATGATTTTGGGTAAGTAAGACCCTTTTGTTCAGTGTGTCTAATTAAAAATATGGAACATGATAAATCATTAAAAAGGCCCAACCCTTATGGTTTGGACCTTTTTTTCATACGATATATCATTGATTAAAAATAGGCTTTGTTGCACAAACCTATCTGTAAAGGCTTTTTCAGCGATATAATTTTCAAATGAAGAAGCCTACACACAAAATCTACCGCACAACCAATTGGCCCGCATATAACCGAGCACTCATGAGTCGCG
>NZ_VOYP01000020.1:0-62188 GCF_013420235.1 Acinetobacter sp. YH01022
ATCAATAACACAGAAGATTTCTGTAAAATCAAACATGGTGGTTAGAGTCTTTGGTTTGTGTAGTAACTTTCTAAATGGCTCTAACCATCTTTTTTTCAAGCGGTTTTCTTATCCGTAATTCGGGTTAAATAACTCTCGAATTTCTTTTTCTTCAATCTCACGTGATTTGTAACCTAAGACTTTAGATAAAAAGCGAATTTGAGATCTAATTAAATTTTCAGCACCAGAGTCTAAATATTTTATAGAAGTAAAAAATATAGCGAATAGTGTTATAGCTACACTAGCTACAGCAATCCAAGCAGTAATATCTGAGTTCATAGAAAATAAAGGGCTGAATAATCAGCCCTTTATACTACGAATTTGGTTAAATTAACAACACTTTACAGCGCCGCAATCTGCTCCATATTCGCTTTAATCTTCGCTAACTGGTCAGCAAATTCAGCAAGTTTCACTTTCTCGCCTTCAACCACAGCAGCAGGTGCTTTTGCTACGAAACCTTCGTTAGAAAGTTTAGTTGCAATTTGGTCGTGCTGTTTTTGAACCTTGTCTAAGTCTTTTTGTAGACGACCCAATTCCGCTTTAGGATCAATTAAACCCTTCATTGGAACGTATACAGATACGTGACCGACTACAGATGAAGAAGACAATGGTGGTTGTTCACCATCAGCAAGGAAAGTGATGCTTTCAACTTTTGCCAATGCTTTGAACAATGCTTCGATACGTGTGATCTGTGCTTTCTCAGCATCCGTTGTATTTTGCAGCAGAACAGGCAACAAACGTGCATTACCTAAGCCCATCTCACCACGGATGTTACGCACCGCACCAATTAAACCTTGCAGCCAGTGCATATCTGCTTCAGCCTGGTCATTAATCAATGCTTGCTCAGCAACAGGGTACGGCGCCAACATAATGGTTTCGCCAGAAATACCAAGTTTAGGTGCAAGCGTTTGCCAGATTTCTTCAGTCAGATAAGGCATCAACGGATGAGCTAAACGTAAAGACGCTTCCATTACCGAAAGAAGAACACGACGAACTTCAGCTTTACGCTCTTCAGATACGTTTTCATCGTTGAGTACAGGCTTGGTCAGTTCGACATACCAGTCACAGTATTCATTCCAGATGAATTCGTAAATCGCTTGAGCAGCCAAGTCTAAACGGTAGGTTGCAAATGCAGTTTGTACCGCAGCAGTCGCTTTTTGTAGACGGCTCACGATCCATTGTTCAGGCAATTCCCAAAGATCAGGACGCGCAGTTTGACCAACCGTTTGACCTTCAACATTCATCATTACGAAACGAGTACCGTTCCAGATTTTGTTGGCAAAGTTACGGTAGCCTTCAACACGCTTCATATCGAACTTGATGTCACGACCTGTGTTTGCAAGCGCACAGAATGTGAAACGAACCGCGTCTGTACCGTAAGATTGAATACCTTCAGGGAATTCTTTACGCGTTGATTTTTCAATCTTCGCCGCTTGTTTCGGGTTCATCAAACCTGTGGTACGTTTTTGTACTAAAGTTTCTAAATCCACACCGTCAATCAAATCTAATGGGTCAAGTACATTACCCTTAGATTTAGACATCTTCTGACCTTCGCCATCACGTACCAAACCATGTACATACACAGTTTTGAACGGCACTTGTGGCGTACCATCTTCATTTTTCATGAAGTGCATGGTCAGCATGATCATACGGGCAACCCAGAAGAAGATGATGTCAAAACCTGTCACCAATACATCAGTCGGGTGGAATGTATTGAGGAAGTAGTTTTCCGCATCTTTCTTGGCATCACCAGTCCAACCTAAAGTTGAGAATGTCCAAAGACCTGAAGAGAACCAGGTATCGAGTACATCTTCGTCTTGGTTTAATTGAATATCTGCAGGGATGTTGTTTTTCGCACGAACTTCAGCTTCATCACGACCAACGAATACGTTACCTTCAGCATCGTACCAAGCTGGGATGCGGTGACCCCACCACAATTGACGCGAGATACACCAGTCTTGGATGTTGTTCATCCACGCCATGTACATGTTGCTGTACTGCTCAGGCACGAACTTGATACGACCGTCTTGAACTGCTTCAATCGCAGGTTTCGCAAGTGGTGCAATTTTCACATACCATTGGTCTGTGAGTAGAGGCTCAACGATTACGCCTGAACGGTCACCACGAGGTGGTTTAAGCGTATATGGTTGAATCTGGTCTAACCAGCCTTCCGCTTCAGCTTGCTCAACCAGTTTTTTACGTGCTTCAAAACGCTCTAAACCAACGTACTCTGCAGGGGCAGGAATGGTTTTAGAGATTTGCTCGCCGGCTTTCGCAATGTATTCAAACTCAGCCAATACTTCAGCATTTTTGTTGAAGATGTTAATGATTGGCAATTCGCAGCGTTTACCCACTTCATAGTCATTGAAGTCATGCGCAGGGGTGATTTTTACACAGCCGGTTCCGAATTCTTTGTCGACATATTCATCTTTAACAATAGGAACCGCACGACCGGTAATTGGCAGGATGATGTTTTTACCCACTAGGTCTGCATAGCGTTCATCATCCAGCGCAACTGCAACTGCTGTATCACCCAGCAAGGTTTCAGGACGCGTTGTTGCTACTACGATGTAATCTTTACCATCATGCGTGCGCAGTGATTTGTCTTCAAAGAAATATTTGAAGTGCCACAGTGAACCTGCTTCTTCTTTATCTGATTCTACTTCCAGATCAGACAGTGCAGTTTGTAATTTTGGATCCCAGTTTACCAAACGTTTGCCGCGGTAGATCAAACCTTCTTCATGCAGTTTTACAAACACTTCTTTCACCGCATTGGATAAACCTTCATCCATGGTGAAGCGTTCACGAGACCAGTCTACAGAAGAGCCCAGGCGACGGATTTGACGGGTAATGTTACCGCCAGACTGTTCTTTCCATTCCCAGACTTTTTCGATGAACTTTTCACGGCCCAGGTCATGACGGCTAATACCTTCTGCACCCAACTGACGCTCTACCACCATTTGCGTTGCAATACCGGCGTGGTCCGTACCCGGTTGCCATAAGGTATTTTTGCCTGACATACGGTTAAAACGGGTCAGTGCATCCATGATGGCATTGTTAAAACCATGACCCATGTGCAAGCTACCGGTGACGTTTGGTGGCGGAATCATGATACAGAATGATTCGCCTTTTTCAGACGGCTTGAAGTAACCGCGCTCTTCCCAAGTTTGGTACCATTTTTTCTCGATCTCGGTAGGATCGTATGTCGTAGCAATATTTTGCGCAGAATCAGTCATAGTGAAAACAGATCAAAAGTGAATAAAAAATTGCAGTTATTGTAGCAAAAAAAATGACAGATGAGACAGCTAAAGAAAATGCAAAAATAAGCGATTGGCACATACACAATTCGGTTCTATGATGAGAGTATTATAAAAACAGCGCAGATGATCGCAGAACAATACTAAAAAGGAGATGATCACCATGAATTATATGATTTCTTTAAAATTAAAATCAGAAACACATCAACGGTTCCAGCAGATTCACCAGCAACTCAATCAGGGCAAAAGCGAAAGTCTGGCGAAACCGCTGGGTGAAGTCCTGGCGGATATCTCTTGTGAAATTGTTGATCAGGTGTTTGGTGAAATTGCCCGTTTATCTACCTCCAGTGACCGGGAATCTGAAAAAGTGGTGCAACAGATTTTAGATACGGTACGTAAATATATGCCGTGGTCGGTGTCATTTTTTGGTAATGACCGCCTCACTCCAATGGTTAATTATTTGATTGAAATGGCACATGAAAAAAATGACCAATACTATATTTCCTATCAGGTTGATCATGTGCTGGTGGTGGAACTGTTAGGTTGTGTGGAACAAGTCAAGAGTGGAAATAGCCAATATGTTTCGCCTGCCTTGAAAGCTTTTACCGAAATGGTCGATCAAGGCGTGACCTATTTGCTACGTGAGCCTAAAAAAATGTTGAAATTCAATTTGGTGGTTGATAAAACCCTGAATGGGGTGATTCATTTGACCACGCAAATGGGCTATAAACGTTTGGAAAAAATTGGAACTTATTATGATGCTCAAGATACTCATCGTTATCTTGATCATTTTCTGATGTTTTTGAACCCAGAGCCCAAAAATGATAGATCAAACCATTCTGAAATGTAATTTAAAACAGGAAGCATAACATGGCGCAGCAGGACAGTTTAAACAACAAAGTGGTATGGATTACCGGTGCATCTTCAGGTTTAGGCAAGGCTCTTGCTCAGGAGTGTGCTTTGCAGGGTGCACAGGTGGTACTGACTGCACGCCGTATCGATGAACTGGAAAACGTCCGTTTAAGCTTACCTCATCCTGATCAGCATATTTGTGTCGCTGCCGATATTACTGATGAAAATCAGGTTCGTCATGCTTATGAGCAAGTGCTAAGTCAGAAAGGGCGTATCGACTGGTTAATCAATAATGCCGGTTTAAGCCAGCGTGCCCTGATTGCCGACACCACCATGCAAACTGAACGTGCCATTATGGAAGTGGATTATTTCTCACAAGTATTTCTGACCAAAACGGTTTTACCGACTTTCCTGCAACAAAAGTCGGGCCGGATTATCTTCGTTTCTAGCGTGGCAGGTTTATTGGGGACTCAGTACCGTGCCAGCTATTCGGCGGCAAAAGCGGCGATTCACATGTGGGCGAATAGCTTGCGTGCTGAGGTGGCACAAGAGGGTGTTCATGTCAGTGTGGTGTTCCCGGGTTTTGTCAAAACCAATGTGTCTTTCAACGCCTTAAATGGAGAAGGCAAACCGCAGGGGCATCAGGATGAAGCGATTGAAAATGGTCTGGAGCCAGAAGCGTTTGCCAAAACCGTGCTGAGTGCTTTGCTGAACGGTGAAGAATACATTGTAGTGGGTGGGACTAAAGAAAAACTGGGGGTATGGATGTCACGCTTATCGCCAAGCACACTGTATAAAATGATCCGTAAGGCTAAGGTGAAATAATTAAAGCTCCCTCGTTTTTAAAAGGAAGCTTTAAAGTCCCCCTTTGCAAAAGGGGGATTTAGGGGGATTCAAACCTTATTTAATTTACTTAACCCCGAATCGCCGTCCCATAAGCAAACACTTCTACCATCCCGCCTTGCATGCCCATCTCTGTGGTACTGAGGCGTAAGCCCATAATCTGGGTTGCACCGATTTTCTCGGCTTCCAGTTTCAAGCGGACAATCGCTTCACGTCGGGCACGTTCCACCACACTTTCATAACTGGTCAGACGACCACCGAAAAAGTTCTGGATATTGGCAATCACATATTTAAAGTAATCATGCGAAATTACTACATTGCTGCTCACCAGTTGCCCCGGATATGAAGATATTTTAAAACGGCTATTATCCAGGGTGATATAAGCCAAACGCTGTTCATTTTCCGCCAGTGAATCCAGGTGCTTGCGTTCATTGTATCTGCCGAAACCAAAACCGAGTGCAAATAAAATGGCAAAAACAACTATCTGGAGAATTAACCCATCCATCACTTAGACCTGCGCTTGAAATGGATCGGGAAGTTTAGGAATGTTTGGCTCCACCACAACTGCTGTGCCATACACAAAAAGTTCCGAAGCACCTTGGGCAATATTGGAGGTTGAAAAACGGATGCCAACCACGGCATTGGCGCCCATTAATCTGGCCTTTTCAATCATGCGGTTCATGGCTTCCTGCCGCGACTCTTCCAGCAGTTCAGTATAGGCCGTCAGTTCACCACCGACAATATTTTTTAAGCCTGCAAGCAGGTCACGTCCGACATGCTTACTGCGTACAGTGCTGCCATAGACCACATCGAGTTGACGAATAACGGTATGACCCGGAACAGATTCTAAATTACTCAGCAGCATGTTTTGATATTCAAATGAAATGGGATTTATTGAAGATAGGAAATCATGTTTAAAAAAGCAATAAAAAAGCCTGCATGGCGCAGGCTTTTTTATCATATTGGAATATTACTGAGCACTGTTTGCCGCTTTGCGTTCAGCCGAAGAAGGTACCTGTTGAACGGCATCACCGGTGTTGGCTTTAATACCGCCACCCAGGGTCTTATACAATTCAACCTGGTTATTCATGTTGGCTTGTTCAAGCAACAATAAACCCTGTTCGGCTGCATATGATGCACGTTGTGCATCCAGTACCGTCAGGTAGCTGTCAATACCGGCGCGGAAGCGGGCATTTGACAATCGGTAAGTGGTATTGGTTGCATCCACCAGACGGCGCTGTGCTGCCAGACGGTCACCAATATTCTGACGTACCGCCAATGCATCATTCACTTCACGGAAAGCGGATTGAATCGATTTTTCATAGTCAGATAAGGCAATTTGCTGATCTGTTTCTGAAATCTTGATGTTGGCTTTACGCGTACCCCAATCGAAGATTGGCAGGTCGATGCTCGGACCCACTGACCAGACAAATCCACCTGATTTAAACAGGTCGCTCAAGCTGGTTGAGGCATAGCCTGCGTTGCCGGTCAGACTGATAGTCGGGAACATGCGTGCTTTGGCTGCACCAATATTAGCACCCGCCGCAGACAGTTTATATTCCGCAGCACGAATGTCAGGACGATTATTTAACAAGTCACTTGGTAAACCGGCACCAATGGCATTGCTTTGACTGATACGTGTGACACGTTGAGTCGGCAGCAAATTGGCAGGAACCGCTTGACCAACCAGCAGGTTCAGCAGGTTTTGTGCCTGGGCAATTTGGGTCTTGTAATTGGCCACATCGTTACGGGCCGTTTCTACAGAAATTTGTGCCTGACGCACAGGAACTTCACTGTCGATACCGACATCGAAACGTTTTTTATTGAGGTTATAAGACTCAAGCTGGGCTTTCAGCGTTTGCTCGGCAAGTTTTAAATTGGCATTGGCAAACGAATAATTCAACCAGGCTTGTGCAACCTGACCTATCAATGCAATTTGAGTCGCATCACGCGCACTTGAAGTCGCTAAATACGTATCTAAAGCATTGTCTTTCAAGCTGCGCACGCGGCCCCAAAAATCCAGCTCATAGGCAGTCACACCTAAGCCGACATTGTAGCTGGTCATCGCACCCTTGGTGTTCATTGTATCCTGACGCAGTACACTGCCACTGGCACCAATGGTTGGCAGCTGGTTGTTCTGGGTAATTTGGTACTGCTGCTGTGCACGCTGAATATTCAACGTTGAAGTACGCAAATCACGGTTATTAGCCAATGCCAGATCAAGCACTTGAAGCAAGCGTGGATCGGCAAAAAAGTCTTTATAACCTTTTTCAGCAATTGAAGGTCCAGAACTTGCGGTTAAATAACCCTGTTCTGGAATATTTGCTTGAGCTACGGGCTCTGGGCCACGCATGCTTTGACAGGCTGTCAAAGCAAGCGCAAGTGCAGATACCGCAATGCTACGACCTGAAATAGACCATACCTTTTGCATCACGATGCTTGCTCCTGATTATT
Organism: Acinetobacter sp. YH01022; assembly: GCF_013420235.1. Classification (NCBI taxonomy): domain Bacteria; kingdom Pseudomonadati; phylum Pseudomonadota; class Gammaproteobacteria; order Moraxellales; family Moraxellaceae; genus Acinetobacter; species Acinetobacter sp. YH01022. The sequence continues at coordinate 7,446 of NZ_VOYP01000020.1, forward strand.
TTGGTTTTTAGGTTTGTATTTAAAGATACTTCGAATCCAGACGTAGAACACCGGAATAAAGAAGATACCCAATAAAGTCGAACTGATTACGCCACCCAGTACACCATATCCGACTGAATGTTGGCTACCTGCACCTGCACCTGCAGCCAGTGCAAGCGGAAGTACACCAAAACCGAAGGCAAGGGTGGTCATAATAATGGGACGTAAACGCATTTTCGCTGCATGAAGCGTCGCTTCAAGCAAAGGCTCGCCTTTATCCTCCTGCAGCTCCTTGGCGAATTCTACAATCAGGATCGCATTCTTCGCAGCCAAACCAATGACGGCAATAATCGCGACCTGGAAGTAAATGTTATTCGACAAGTTTGGATCTTTCAGTACGATCATGCCAAGGAACGTTAAGCCAATTGCACCGACAATACCTAAAGGAATCACCAACAGTACCGAGAATGGAATAGACCAGCTTTCATACAATGCAGCAAGACACAGGAACACGATTAACATAGAAAGCCCGTATAGACCCGCAGTTTGCGAACCTGCTTCACGTTCTTCTAAAGATAAACCTGTCCATTCATAGTCAAAACCGCTCATGCCCATTTGTGGCAGTTTGGCAATGATTTCTTCCATGGCGAGCATTGCATCACCAGAGCTGACGCCCGGTGCAGGGGTACCCTGAATATTCACCGATGCAATACCGTTATAACGTTCAAGACGTGGCGAACCATAGGTCCATTCACCGGTTGCAAAGGCAGAGAACGGCACCATTTGTCCCAGGTTGTTACGTACGTACCACTTGTTTAAATCTTCCGGCATCATACGCGCATCGGGTACGGCCTGAACATAGACTTTTTTCACGCGACCGCGGTCAATAAAGTCATTAATGTATGAACCACCCCAAGCAATACTCATGGTGCTGTTGATTTCAGAAATACTGACGCCCATAGCGCTGGCTTTTTCATTATCAACATAAATTTTGTATTGCGGCGTATCTTCTTGGCCGTTCGGACGCACACCGACAAGACGTTTATCTTGTGCTGCCATACCCAGAATCATGTTACGGGCAGTAATCAGTTTTTCGTGACCACTACCTGCAGCATCTTTCAACTGCAAGTTAAAGCCAGCAGAAACACCCAGTTCCGGCATTGCAGGAAGCTGCAAAGGCATCACGTAAGAGGCATCTTTGGCAATCACGTTCAGGGCCATACCACGCTGGATGATGGCACCGATTTGAGATTCAGGTGTTGTACGCTCACTCCAGTCTTTTAACTTAATGAAGGCTAAACCGGCATTCTGACCGATACCCGTGAATGAGAAGCCCGCAACGCTGAAGATAGAATCGACATTGGCCTTTTCACCTTCCATAAAGAAACCGTTCATTTGATCAATCACTTTTTCGGTACGATCAAGTGTGGCATTCGGTGGAAGCTGAACCAGCGTCATTACTACACCCTGGTCTTCATTCGGCAGGAATGAACTTGGCAGGTTCTTGAACATGAACAGCAAGCCAGCGATGACCACGGCATAAATGGCACCCGCAATGATTTTATGAATCAGCAGTTTGCCTACCCATTTCTGGTAACCGACTGATAAGCGGTCAAAGCCATGGTTAAACCAACGGAAGAAGCGTGCGAACACACCATTGCTTTCCGGCTTGTCTTTATCATGCTGTTTCAGCAAGGTTGCACAAAGCGCAGGAGTGAAGGTCAGGGCAATGGCCAGGGATAAAATCATCGCGGTCACAAGCGTGATCGAGAACTGGCGATAAATTACACCGGTCGTACCACTGAAGAATGCCATCGGTACGAATACTGCGGTTAATACTGTCGTAATACCGATCAGGGCACCCGAAATCTGTTGCATCGACTTTTCAGTCGCCGTAACCGGATCGAGATGTTCTTCCTGCATCACTCGTTCTACGTTCTCGACCACAACAATCGCATCATCCACCAGCAAACCAATTGCAAGGACCATGGCAAACATGGTGAGGGTGTTAATCGAGAAGCCAAACAGGTTGATGATGGCAAAAGTACCCAACACCACTACAGGCACGGCCATGGTTGGAATCAGGGTGGCACGCCAGTTCTGCAAGAACAGGAACATCACCAGGAATACCAGCACAATCGCTTCAATTAAGGTGTGAACCACACTTTCAATCGAAAGTTTGATAAACGGCGTGGTATCAAACGCCAACTGGTCTTTCAAACCACTTGGATAGTTTTTGCGCAGTTGTTGCAAGCGCTCTTCTACTGCAGTTGCCGTGTCGAGTGCATTTGCACCGGTAGCCAGTTTAATTGCTACACCGCCAGCAGGTTTACCGTTGAATTTAGACCGGAACTGATAGGTGTCAGAGCCTAATTCAACTTTAGCCACGTCACCCACAGTCACTTTTGCACCAGAACCGGCATTTTTCAAGAAAATGGCACGGAACTGTTCAGGTGTTTGCAACAGGCTTTGTGCATTTACAGTGGCATTTAGTACCTGGCCTTCAACAGCAGGCGCACCACCGAGTTGACCTACTGCAACCTGTGCATTCTGGGTGCGCAGTGCGGTCACAACATCACTTGGGGTCAGCTGGTAACTGCTGAGTTTTGCTGGGTCCAGCCAGATACGCATGGCATAAGAACCACCAAAGACCTGAACTTCACCTACACCAGCTACACGGCTTAGCGGTTCAGAAATATTCGAGTTGACGTAGTCTTTGATGTCGGCATCAGAGAGTGAACCATCTGGCGAGTAGAATGCAACTACCTGCAGGAAGCTGGCACCCGATTTGGTCACCTTGAGGCCCTGACGCTGTACATCTTCAGGCAGCAGGGCAGTTGCGGACTGTAATTTGTTTTGCACCTGAACTTGTGCAATATCAGGATCAATGCCTTGTTCAAAGTTCAATGCAATAGATGCCTGACCGTTACCGGCACTGTTGGACGAAATATAGCGTAAGCCATCCAGACCGTTCATTTGCTGTTCAATGATCTGGGTGACTGTATTTTCTACAGTTTCAGCAGATGCACCTGGATAGGTCGCAGCAATGGTTACCGTTGGCGGTGCAATGGTCGGATATTGTGCAATGGGCATTTTGCTGAGGGTTAAAATACCCGCCAGCATAATCACCAATGCAATCACCCAAGCAAAAATCGGGCGATGAATAAAAAAGTGAGCCATTCAGTCTACCCCTTATGCATTTGAAGTAGCTTTTTGTTCAGTTTTAGGTTGTGCTTGGCCAGCAGGTTGGCCTGCTTTATTTGCATCTGCCGCAGGCTGACCTGCACCCTGAGGCTGGTAAGGTTTGGCAACCACGGTTGCGCCTTCTTTCACCTTGGCAATACCATCAACAATGACTTTTTCACCCGTTTGCAAGCCTTTGGTCACAATCCAGTCTTTGCCTTGCACACCGGCAGTTTCAACCGGACGTGTTTCAACCACACCTTTGGCATTCACGATCATGGCAATCGCCTGACCTGTTGGGGTACGGGTAATCGCTGCCTGAGGAATCAGCATGGCATTCGGAATAACACCTTGCACGATTTGAGCAGTTGCATACATGCCTGGAAGCAGTAAATGGTTCGGGTTCTGGAACACAGCACGCAGCGTTACCGTACCGGTTTCCGGATTCACACTGGCATCGGAAAATGCAAGACGACCTTCAATTGGGTAATAACTGCCATCTTCAAGCTTAAGCTTCACTTTAGTATTGTTGCTGCTACCCAAATTGCCTTGGCTCAACTGTTGACGTAAACGCAGCAGCTCGGCACTCGACTGGTTAATGTCAACATAGATTGGATCCAGGCGTTGCACTGTCACTAAAGGTGCTTCCTGGCTTGCGGTAACCAGGGCACCTACAGTGACGCTTGAACGGTTGGTTTGACCTGAAATAGGTGAACGAACGGTAGAATAACCGAGGTTGATTTCTGCATTTTTAAGTTCGGCCTGGGTTGCCGCGACATCCGCTTCAGCCAGTTTTACTTGTGCAGCAATATCATCATATTCTTGTTTTGAAATGGCATTGGTGCCGACAAGTTGACGGTAACGTCCTTCTTTCACGCGTAATAGGTTTAAGTTGGCCTGCTGACGGTTGAGCGCAGCACGTGCACTGGCGACAGTTTCACGGTTGGTTCGCGAGTCAATTTCATACAGTGCCTGTCCTTGACGGACATAACTTCCTTCAGTAAACAGACGTTTAAGAATGACACCACTGGTTTGTGGTCGGACTTCAGAAATTTCAAATGCCGTCATACGACCAGAAAGTTCTACCGATTGCTCTACGCTTTGGGGTTGAGCAACAATGACACCGACTTCAGCCGGTGGCATTTTTTGGGCTGCTGCAGCTTGCTGCGCATCCTTGGGATCTTTGCTACAACCAACAAGTGCAATACTTGTTGCTAATGCGCAAGCGGTAAGGGCGGGTGCCCATAGCTTTGCAGACATCATTGTTCCACCTCGATTAGATTCTTCTCTAAAACTAATTTCTTTTTTCTCTACTTAATTTGGCATACAGCAGATAAAGTAGTGTGATCCAAATAAAACTTATGCTCCAACCCGCCAAGACATCAGAGGGGAAATGCACGCCCAGATAAACCCTGGAAATTCCCATAACAAACAGCCAGATAAAAGCACATATACAAACCAGTATGTGCTGGGGATGTTTTTGACTGAGATAAATTGCAAGACAACCCAAAGTTGCGGCATAAAGGCTATGCGCACTGGGAAATGCAGCACCATAGCTTGCAACCAGATGATACATTTCGGGTGGGCGAGGTCTTGAAATTACATATTTAAGTAGCCAAACCGTGGCAGTACTTCCGATCAGCCCCATGCCAATAAAAACAACATTTGTAAATTTTTTATACCATGCCTGCTGTAAACACCAGACTGTGGTTAAAAATAACACAAATGGCATACCGCCTATAGTCGAAAGTGTGATGAATATTCTATTTAGTGGCACGCTACGATGCTGGCTCAACCATTCAATCATCACCCAGTCGAAGTGATTCAAGAATGGCGTAACCAACATTAATATGCTGAAAATAAATAAGAAAAATCCTACACCAAGCAACAGATAAGGCATGTAAGCAACCTTTGTTATCTTAGTCGATTGAAGCATGACTAATGAATGGTTAAAGTGTACTCATCAGTACACTTTATTTCAAGTATGTGTAAATTATGCTTTTCTTTTTACCGATTTTTTAACATGAAGTAAAACAAAAATAGCAAATTACTTGAGTGCCGATTTTTGCGGTGTTGAAAATTCATCTACTTCTAATGGAGTTTTTGGCGGCCAAAAAAAGTCACTGGGGCGAGTCAGGAAGTGGGTGAGTACCAGTTTGGCCAATGGCTTCCATTGTTCAAAGCGAACGCGGCGAGCACGTAACGCGACAATAATCGTTAAAGTAAAACTCACAAACAGGTTGGTCAAACCAATTAACAATACACCTAAAAATGACACAATAATCAAGCCAATTTCAGGGCTGCCATTAATACAAATCAAACCCTGAATAAAGTTGGCTGAAGCAAAGGCAATGTGGCGAATATCCAGAGGTAGCCCTAAAATAAAACCGATGGTGCCCATACTGCCAAGCATGATTCCGAACAGGAAGTTCCCCGCTAATGCGCCTAAATTGCGTTCGATATAGGCGGCAAATTTATTCAGGCGTTCTTGCCCCAATAACTGTTTTAAGTTTGCATGGGCCTGTAAACGTGGACCCACCTTACGGTACACCGCCATGTTGTCAAAATAGCCGGCAATCAGTCCTGAAAAGAATAGACACACCCCGGCAATCGCTGCATGAGGAATGGCCAGTGAGGTAAATGGATTGAGGGAATGTAAGGTTTTGGTGGCTTTGACATGAGTTAAAAGCGGTTCATCCATGCCGTACTGCCAGAGCAGGGTGATGACGGCCGCAGTAGGAATGGCAATGGAAATATTACCTAGAATGGCAATGAACTGGGTGCGGATGATGTTAATGATCAGTGCGGCAAGTTCAGCAATCTGTGCGGTTTTAGAGCCTTTGGTCTGTTGTACCGTTGCTGCAAGTGCTGCGGCAGTCATGGCGGGCTGTTTGGTGGCAACGGTAAAATGCAAGACATGAATCAGCATAAACCCGAATGAATAATTCATGCTAAAGACCAAGGCCTGCATGATGGGTGCCATGGCCATTCGCGCAGCCAATATTTTCAAGCTGGCCATGGTGGCAATAATGACACCGGCACCTGCAGCCGATTTATACATCGACCAAAAACCTTGCTTGTCGGTACTTACATAGTGTTCACCGGTTTTACTGGCATTCTCGGTGACCTGTAATGCAATCAGTTCGCTATTGGCGGCTAAAAGTGACCGGACACTGCGCTCGCTATAAATGGCATGGGTGATATCGACCAGCAACAAGCCTAAAGATTCATAGCGAAGCTGGTCTTCATCCATAATCAGATTAAGTAACAGTTCAATACGGTCCAGACATTGTTCCAGTAATGACAGCAGATAGGTCAGGCTTAAACTCACACCAATTCTTTTGGTGGCACGACGAATTTTTAATACCACATCCCGACATTGCTCAATCATGACCAAAGCTTGAGATGCGTCTGGAGGAACAATTAAGGCCATCGGATCGGTGTTTTGATGCAGTGCCTTGTAATGCTGGATAAATTCATTGATTTCCCGGTTTTGTACCAAGAACGGCGATTCATATTCGGTAAGTTCCGGATGGGCGTTAATAAATTCCGGATACAGCCCAATGCCACTAATCCGGTAAGATAAAACGGTAATGGCCTTGATCAGCTCACTTTTAATTTTAAGCTTGTCTTGCTGATTGCTGTGACCCTGATTGATCAAAGCAAAGAGTTTTTGCCAGTCTGCATCGACAATGCTATCCAGCCAGTATTTGTCACTACGCTGATAAAAAACACGCCGTACCAAATCTTGCAGTTGGCTTTGATCATTAATCAGGGGAAGAAAATGCGCCCCCAGGCGCTGAGCGAGCTGATTCCAGAAACCATCCAAAGACAAAATGCCAGTATCGGCATATAAACTGGTTTGCTTGTATTGGTTAATAAGTTTTAAGATAAAATTCTGAAAGGTAGTAACTGCATGGGGTGTAAGCAGCAGTGCCTGGATAAAAGCCTGGAATTTATGGTTAATTTCGTCAAGATTGGTCGAGTCATCTGGGCGAATCCGGTTCACCAGCTCAATCAGCAGTGAATCATCAAGAACAGCCTGACTGGATTCAAGCTGTTTTTGCATTTTTAAAAATAGATCATTAAAATTTATATGCATAGGCGAGGGTTAAAACTATATTTTTCAAATCCCGTTATTGAATCCGGTTGAGGGCAAGCTGCGCCAAATTAATCAGTGCCTGGCGATATTCACTCTCAGGAAGTGCATCTAATGCGTTCAGTGCAAATTGTGTTTCTTCAGTGGCACGTTGGCGGCAATAATCCAGAGCACCACAGCTTTGCACAATCTCGATTACCCGTTCCAACTGGTTAAGACCGCCGGTGGCAATACTACGACGAACAATTTCATGTTCTTCATCGGTGGTTTTTTGCAAGGCAGAGATTAATGGCAAAGTCGGTTTACCTTCCATTAAATCATCACCAATATTTTTACCTAATGTTTCCGCATCGGAAGTATAGTCTAAAATATCATCAATAATCTGAAAGGCATTGCCAAAGTGACCGGCAAAGACGCGCAGGGGTTCACGGTATTGTGGCGTGCCCGATAAAATGGCAGCACCTTCAGTGGCCAGTTCAAATAGGCGCGAAGTTTTACCATGAATAATGTCGAGATACGTCTTTTCGGTGGTTTCAGGCTGATGCTGTGCTTGCAGTTGCAACACCTCACCTTCGGCAATTTCACAGGTACCGGTAGAAAAGTCCTTTAGCAGGGTCATGTCATTCAGGTCGACCAGTAAATCGAAAGCACGGGAAATCAGAAAGTCACCGACCAGAACCGCAGTTTGGTTGTTCCATGTAGCATTGGCTGTAGGACGACCGCGGCGCAAGCCTGATTCATCCACTACATCATCATGGACCAGCGTTGCGGTATGCAGCATTTCAATAATCGCTGCCAGTTTACGCTGGCGTTCGATATCTTCTGCGCCGCAGGCTTTGGCTGCCAATAGGCACATGATTGGGCGCATACGTTTGCCGCCTGCTTCAACCACGTGTTTACTTACCGCCATCACCAAGGCAACTTTTGAAGTGATTCCTTCATTGATAAATGTGTCCATCGCAGCAAAGTCTGAAGCAACAGGAGCGAGAATGTCTTGCTTAAAATCGATGGCCATATGAAGAGAAACCTCTAAAAATTGAATTGCTTATTTATAGTTTAACAACTATAGCTGATATAAGGCGAAGATCTTAATATAGTTGTTTAAAACCTGACTAGGCAAATGGTTTTAAATTTAACCGCATTATTATTATCCAGCCAGATGTGTGATGGAACTGGCACTCGGGTTTTTATACTAGCGAATTGAGTTTAAAAATCTATTACATTGACAAAACGTCAGCTCTACATACATAGCTAAAGGGTCATTTTTTAATACGCTTTGATCGTTTATAAAATAAACTGCGGACAAAGTGCAAAAAAACGCTTAAATGGCTTGTTGTTTGATTTATTATCACTTAATATGTTTGCCCTTATATATCCCCCCAGTGGCGTTCGTATTAAGATCGATATATTCCTTTATCGGCACGACGACACGGGCATGTTTGGAGTACATTATGTACGCAGTAATCCAAAGCGGTGGTAAACAACACCGTGTGGTTGAGGGTGAAACCCTTAAAGTAGAATTGTTGAAAGCTGAAACTGGTACAACTATTACGTTTGATGACGTATTAATGCTTGTAAACGGCGAAAGCATTCAAATTGGTGCTCCAGTTGTTGCTGGTGCGACAGTAACTGCTGAAGTAGTTAGCCACGGTCGTCACGACAAAATCCGTATTGTTAAAATGCGTCGTCGTAAACATTACCGTAAACAACAAGGTCACCGTCAATGGTTTACCGAGTTGAAAATTACTGCTATTTCAGGCTAATTACGAGGATTATGAAACATGGCTACTAAAAAGGCTGGTGGATCGACACGTAACGGTCGTGACTCGAACCCTAAAATGCTAGGTGTTAAAATGTACGGTGGTCAATCTGTGACTGCGGGTAACATTATCGTTCGTCAACGTGGTACAGAATTCCACGCTGGTGCAAACGTAGGTATGGGCCGTGACCATACTTTATTTGCTACCGCTGATGGCGTGATCAAATTCGAAGTGAAAGGTCAGTTTGGCCGTCGCTACGTATCTGTTGAAACTGCATAAGTTTTAATGGTGCGAAAAACCCACATTTGATGTGGGTTTTTTTTATGGCTGAAATTCGCCAAAAACATCTAGGGGTCTCCATCATGATGTAGAAATGGTTACATTGGCTATTAATAACAATACAAAACTTCTTATTTTCTCAATTATTAGAAATAAAAATTGGTTTAAGATGGACGCATTGAACAAATTGCGATACTGCAAATAAAAAAAGGTGATGATATGAAAATGCTTCGTAAAACTCTGTGTGCGATGACCTTGGGGGCTGCAACGCTTGCACCGGTAATGAGTACAACTGTTTTTGCTGCCCCTGTAGCAGCATCGGAGCAGCAAGCAACCAACAATCTGGTCAAGCAGTTAAGTAATATTCGCACATTGTCTGCTAACTTTGAACAAACCACAAAAGCGACTTCTGCTGGTAAAGCCCCGCAGAAAAAAGGCTTGACTGGACAACACATGAATCAAACCTTTAAAGGGGTGATGAAAGTTGCGCGTCCGGGTAAATTCTTCTGGGAAACCACCAGTCCATCCAAACAGACCATTGTGACTTCGGGTAAAACCGTATGGATTTATGACCCTGATTTACAACAAGCCGTCCGTCAAAGTTTAGATGAACAGGTGGCAAATACGCCTGCGTTATTATTGTCGGGGAATACCAGTCAGATTATGAAGTCTTATCGAGTGACTCAGCCCGATAAAGGCAAGACCTATTACACTTTGTACCCTAAAGTGAAAGACAGTGCATTCCAAAGCCTGACCATTAGTTTTGGCGCGAACAAGGCCCCAAGTTTGATGATTTTGCAGGATTCATTAGGGCAAACCACCTATGTGCGCTTTAATAATGTGAAATTGAATCCATCGATTGCTTCTTCAACCTTCAATTTTACACCGCCAAAAGGTACCGATATTATTGATCAATAATATATTGATTTATAATATTTAATTATGAGTTCGTCATAAATTGAAAAGCAGTCCTGTGTGGCTGCTTTTTTATTGGATATGCTGTTTAAAATGAGGGAAATTTTTATTCACCCAGTACCACCCTACAAGAATATGTTCAAGCTTGAACTTAAACATCGTAATACACAATATTTCAAAATCTGCGGATGCGCAGAAGGCGAGGGCTATCTGTTATCTTATCTCTATCATATCTATACAGAATCTTCCTAAGTGGTGATTCTCAATGTGTAAGATTTAACACTTCAGTCTTAGGGAGGAATTATTCCGGGTGTGCATGTACCCTTGGGTTTTCACGATAATTGGGTTGAGCTATCTTAAAATCAGGCAATTTTTTATACAAATGCCTCGTTATTCGGCTAAAAAGAGTTAAAGATACATATTTTAAATGTTATTCAGGGATCTGGCTTTGTATAGTGAAGCCGCATGATCAAAGGCACTAGGTTGTTAAGATAAGATGAAAATACGCACGAATCAACAATGGCTCTGGGCTGTTCCGGTTTCTTTGGCAGCACTCGTTATGGCGGGTTGTCAGGAGCGACCTGCACCGCAAAAGGAACAGGTTAAGGTAGAAAAACAGGAAGCTTCTTCTACAATTCCATTAATTCAAGCCAAGGTTGTTCCTGTGAAACTGAGCAAACCGGAAGCATGTGATGCGGAAGGTTGTACCCAGTATGAGATTCAAACGGTAAAAACCAATCTGAAATGGGTAGATGACTATTTTCTTGATCGGGTGAAAAAAGCCGATCCGATTGCATTTTCTACAGCGCCTAATCAAAAGATCAATACTGCCGAAGGCGCGAATCCCAATCTAAGTCAAAGCTCGACCTATATCCGTTTTGTCAGTCAGCAGTATGATCGGGCAACCTTTGCCATTCAGACCTATACCTATTCATCTGGTGCTGCGCATGGCATGTATCATCAGGAATTTGTCAATTTCGATTTGAAAAACAAAAAGCGTCTGGCGCTGCAAGATATTATGGTCAAAGGCACAGAGCAGCAATTGTTGAATACTTTGTATGATTCAAACAGCATCTGGCTGGAGCAGCACAGTATCGACAGGGAAAAACTGAAATTAAGTGATAATTTTTACTATGGTGCCAATGGTATTGTCTTTGTTTATCCCTTGTATGAGCTGGCTTCCTATGCAGAAGGCATGACCGAGCTGACCTTGCCTTATTCGGCACTGGGCAAACTGATTAAAGCGGAATATCTGCCAGGTTTGCCCAAGTATCCATCGCCCTAATTTCAGCTTAATTCGGGTAAATTTGCTCTAATAAGCCACAGCTGTCCGCTCGATCACTGTCTTTTTTAGTGTTTAGCGCTTACACTATAGCCAGTTTTTTTCTTTGCAAAAGATTGGCTATGATCGACCCGAAATTAATCCGAAATAATATTGAGGCTGTAAATTTAGCCTTGGCAAAACGTGGTGTACAGCTTAATGTCGAAGAGTGGGCTTCCCTTGAAGCTCGCCGTAAAGAGCTTCAATCGAAAACTGAAGCTTTGCAAGCAGAGCGTAATTCGGGTGCAAAACAAGTTGGCCAAATTAAAAAATCTGGTGGCGATGCATCTGAAATCATGGCGCGTATGGCAGCCATTGGTGATGAAATTAAAGCCGCTGAAGTTGCACTTGCAGAATTGCAAACTGAAATTGAAACCAAGTCTTTAAGCATTCCAAACATGCCGCATGAATCTGTACCTGAGGGTAAAGATGAAGACGACAACGTTGAAATTTTAAAATGGGGCACTCCGCGTCAATTTGATTTTGAAATCAAGGATCATACTGATCTGGGTGAATGGATGGGCGGTTTGGAGTTTGAAACTGCAACCAAATTGACCGGTACACGTTTCAGTGTTCTGAAAGGTCCATTGGCGCGTTTACAGCGTGCGCTGACCCAGTTCATGCTGGACACCCATACCCTGAAAAATGGTTATACTGAAGCCTATGTGCCTTATCTAGTCAATGCAGATTCATTGCGCGGTACAGGTCAATTGCCTAAATTTGAAGAAGATTTGTTCAAATTGCAGGGTGAAAAAGAATATTACCTGATTCCGACCGCTGAAGTGCCAGTGACCAATTTCGTGCGTGACGAAATTATTGATCCTGAACGTTTGCCATTGAAATATGCTGCACATACGCCATGTTTCCGCAGCGAAGCAGGTTCCTATGGCCGTGATACCCGTGGCCTGATTCGTCAACATCAGTTCGACAAAGTCGAGATGGTGCAAATTGTAAAACCTGAAGATTCGATGCAGGCTTTGGAAGAACTGACCGGGCATGCTGAAGGCATTTTGCAGGCACTAGGTCTGCCATACCGTAAAATCATTCTGTGTGGTGGCGATATGGGCTTTGGTTCAACCAAGACCTATGACCTTGAAGTCTGGGTACCGAGCCAAAATACCTACCGTGAAATCTCTTCATGTTCAAACATGGGCGATTTCCAGGCCCGCCGTATGAAAGCACGTTACCGTGTTGACCAGAAGAAAACCGAATTTGTGCATACCCTGAACGGTTCTGGTTTGGCTGTTGGCCGTACCTTGCTTGCGGTGATGGAAAACTATCAACGTGCAGACGGTTCGATTGAGGTTCCTGAAGTGCTTCGTCCTTATATGGGCGGTGCGGAATTTATTGATTGATCTTCGGATTGATCAATAAATTTATGAATAGCACAATTTTGTGCATGAAAATTGCTTAAGACAGTCAGATTTAAAATATTGAGGTCATTCGTGGATATCTTTCCAATCTCTTTAAAGTTGCAGCAGCAACCTTGTCTGATTGTCGGTGGTGGGCGCATTGCTTACCGTAAGGCCGTACTTTTGGCAAAAGCAGGAGCAGTCATTGATGTGATTGCGCCTGAAATCGAAAATGATTTAGTTGAGATTGTTCGTGCCAGCCAGGGGCAATATGTCCAAGCGCCTTTTAGTCCAGATATTCCGTTGCGTGATTACCGTCTGGTGATTGCGGCAACCAATGATAAAGCCACCAATGTTCAGGTTTTTGAAGCTTGCGAAGCTGAAAAAATTCTGGTGAATAGTGTCGATGATCTACCGCATTGCCGTTTTATGGTGCCTGCCATTATCGACCGTTCTCCTTTAGTGGTTTCAATTGCCACCAATGGCAAATCACCAGTTTTATCCCGTCAAATCCGTACCCAGCTGGAAGCGAGCATTCCGCATGGCATGGGAAAACTTGCCGATTTTTCAGGTAAATGGCGAGCTGCGGTCAAAGCCAAAATTGAAAATCCGGATGAACGCCGTATTTTTTGGGAAGACTTATATGCCAGTCCACTCAAAGAACAGGTGTTTAATGACAATCTTGCTGAAGCCGACCGTTTGATTGAGCAAGCCTTAATGGAATGGAAAGCGCCGAAAGGTGAAGTCTATCTGGTGGGTGCGGGGCCAGGCGATCCTGAACTGTTGACCTTAAAAGCATTGCGTTTGATGCAACAGGCAGATGTTGTTATTTACGACCGTCTAGTGTCGCCTGCGATTATGGACTTGTGCCGCCGTGATGCGGAAAAGGTCTATGTGGGTAAAGCCCGTTCCAATCATAGTGTGCCGCAAGAAGGCATTAATGCGTTATTGGTGGAATACGCTGCTCAAGGTAAGCGCGTCTGCCGTTTGAAAGGCGGTGATCCGTTTATTTTTGGCCGTGGTGGCGAAGAGATTCAGGAACTGTTTGCTGCAGGCGTGGCTTTTCAGGTGGTACCTGGAATTACTGCAGCTTCGGGCTGTTCCGCTTATGCCGGTATTCCTTTAACCCATCGTGATTATGCTCAAAGTGTGCGCTTCTTGACCGGGCATTTAAAGGAAGGCTCGCCAGAGTTGCCATGGAATGAGCTGGTGTATGAAAACCAGACCCTAGTATTGTATATGGGCTTGGTGGGGCTGGAAAAAATCTGTGCCCAGCTGATTGCCCATGGCCAGCGTCCAGACATGCCGGTTGCCCTGATTTCCAAAGGGACTACACCTGACCAGAAAGTGGTGGTGGGAACCTTAGCCGATATCGCATCGAAAGTGACGGAGCATCAGATTCAAGCGCCAACGCTCACCATTATTGGTGAAGTGGTAAAACTGCGTGAACAATTGCAGTGGGTATGAGCGAGGATAAGCAACACTTCGTGTTGCCCGAGCGCAAGACGAAGGCTGTGCCTGAGTAAAGAGGATAAGCAACACTTCGTGTTGCCCGAGCGCAAGACGAAGGCTGTGCCTGAGTAAAGAGGATAAGCAACACTTCGTTTGCCCGAGCGCAAGATGAAGGCTGTGCCTGAGTAAAGAGGATAAGCAGCGAATTTTTGCTGTTGTTCAATTGCAAACGGAACGCGGTACTTGGCCAAGAAATCCTCTATCGAGTTCCCGGCTTGATCAGTAAAGTCCAAACATTGCTTAAATAAAATTAGAGTGAGTAAAAAGTGATCCACGTTGTTTTGTACGAGCCAGAAATTCCTGCCAACACCGGGAATATCATCCGTTTATGTGCCAATACCGGTGCGCAACTTCATTTGGTTAAACCGCTGGGTTTTGAGCTCGACGATAAAAAGCTGCGACGTGCAGGTCTGGATTATCATGAATGGGCACACATGAAAGTGTGGGAAAACTTTGCAGAATGCTTAGCTCATTTAGAAGAGCAAGGCATTGATCAGGATGCTATTTATCCTTTAACCACCAAAGGTTCTGAAACTCCGCATACCTCAAATTTAAACCGTCCTGTGGCGTTGTTGATGGGCCCTGAAACACGCGGTCTGCCTGAAAATGTACGCATGATGTTCCCGGAAAAACACTGGATTCGTTTACCCATGGCAGCAAACTCTCGTAGTTTGAACCTGTCTAATGCTACAGCAGTTATTCTGTATGAAGCATGGCGTCAGCAAGGTTTTAAAGAACTGGTCTAATTTCAGATCATAAAAAAAGACGCATTGAGCGTCTTTTTTTATGCATGGAATCAAGGCATTAATGCGTATCATCAAACTCGTTGTGCTGTGGAGCAGGGTGTTTGAAACCTTTGGTTTTATAACCCAGGTACAAAATACCGAACATTGCCCACCATAAACCGAATTTCAATGCGGTATCTTCAATTTCTAGCCACATGGCAAAAATACTTAAGAAGCCGAGTAAAGGAATGACGACAAAGCTAATAATGTCTTTGATATTTTTGGTACGGCCATCACGTAATGCATAACGTGAAATTACAGACAGATTCACAAAGGTAAAAGCAGTGAGGGCACCGAAACTGATCATTGAAATCACGATGTCCAGATCCATGAAACCAGCAGTTAAAGCCACGCCACCGACAATCAGAATGTTGTAAACCGGTGTGTAGCTTTTCGGACTGATATGACCAAAAATCTTTTTGTTGATCACGCCATCACGGCCCATCACATACATTAGGCGTGAAACGCCCGCATGTGCAGAAATACCGGATGCCATCACCGTAACGATTGCGAAATAAAGCACCACAGTTTTGAATGCTACTCCACCAACGGCTTGAAGAATGTCCGGCTGGGTTGCAGCAACATCTTCAAAATATGTCTTTGGATCGTTCGGGAAGTAAATTTGCATGAAATAGGTACTGATAATGAAGATAATACCTGCGATGAGTGCCGTAAGGAAAATCGCTTTAGGTAGAGTCTTTTCAGTCTCTTTGGTTTCTTCTGCCAGTGAGCTGAGTGAGTCAAAACCAGTAAAAGAGAAACAAAGCAATGTTGCACCGGTAATTAACGGACCCAAAGCCGTCATTTCATTCCAGAACGGTTCCAGACTCCATAACTGGTATTTGGCATTCGCTAATGTACCATCGGCATTGATCCCACCTGCGAGTAGAGAGTAAACCATCCAGGTGAAGTATGCGATGACAGCCAGCTGAATCAATACAATCAAGCCGTTGAAGTTGGCAACAAATCTGGCACCACGCAAGTTTACGCCAGTCATAAATGCGGTCAGTGCAACAACCCAAACCCAATGGTTAACCTCAGGGAATAGGGCTTCCAGATAAATGACTGCCAAAATGATGTTGACCATGGGTGACAGTAGATAATCCAGCCATGATGACCAGCCCACCATAAAACCGACATTAGGGTGAATCGATTTTTGTGCATAAGTATATGCCGACCCTGATGATGGATAACGACGGATCATGTGTCCATAACTAATAGATGTAAATAGTATTGCAATCAGGGCAATAATGTACGAAGTTGGCACGTGGTAATGGCTTTCTTCAGCAACCAGACCGAAGGTATCAAATAATGTCATTGGCTGAATATAAGCTAAACCAATAATAATGATGTGCCAGAGTCCAAGCGTTTTTTGCAGTTTAGCTGTCGATTGAGTCCCAGAGATAGTTGTCAACGGCGTTATCCTCTTATCGTTGATCAAGGATCAGTCATGTTTACAAGGATCGTTTGAGACGAACGATCCCCCCTAAATGAATAAAACAAAAGTGCGCCAATCTACTCTAGTTTGGTACGTTTTGCCAATATCTTTGTGAGTTTTTAATGCAGAAAATATGCCACTTGATATAAAAAACTAACTTTAATTTTCTATAAAGTAAAAGCCTGATGCTTAAAAAAACATCAGGCTAATTTTTAGCTATATTCGCTTAATTTTCAATGTTTACCAAGCTTTTTCTAAAATCGCTTTTAAATCATTCAAGGTGGCTTCTTTCGGATTGTAAATAATGGAACCATCATTTAATGCTTTGTCTGCGACTTCATCCAATTGTGCTTCTGAAATCTTGTCGGTTTCACGTAAAGTACGTGGCAATTTCGTCAGTGCATACAAGCGATCACGCATGGTCAGAATCGTAGCAATGGTTTTATCGGCACGTAAATGGGCAGGGGTTTGCGCATAAATGTCTGGACCTGCTAAAGGTAGCAATAATTCTGCAAGCTTGTCGCCATTCACCTCTTTATTGTACTCAAGCACATAAGGCAGGAACAGGTTCATGCACAGGCCATGTGGCAAATGTGCAACTGCACCTAAAGCATGTCCAAGGGAATGCACCAGGCCTACCATGGAGTTGGAGAACGCAATTCCGGCCATGGTGGACGCTTGTGCCAGTTCCAGACGGCCAAACTCATCAGCTGGATTATCTAACACATTGAACAGGCTGTTGCTCACTTTTTTGATGGCAGCTGTCGCATAAGCATCACTGATCGGATTGGCAGCCATGCAAGTATAGGCTTCAACTGCATGGGTTAGTGCATCCATGGCTGTCATGGCAGTTAAATGTGGTGGCAAAGTCTGGGTCATGCGCGGATCCAGAATTGCCGCATGCGGCATCAGATAATAGGATGCAAAGGGCATTTTGACATTTTTTTCAAGATCGGATACCACAGCCACCATGGTCACTTCTGAACCCGTACCCGATGTGGTAGGAATCACAAAAAATGGTTTTAACGGTTTTGGCAGGTTATGTGCACCTGAATATTTAAGCAGGTCATCGCCACCTTCGGTCACCAGAATATTGGTTGCCTTGGAAGTATCAATCACTGAACCGCCACCGACAGCAATAATCGCATCACAACCATTATCACGATAAGCTTTCGCTGCATTTCGGACGGTTTGTACGCTTGAATCAGGTGGAACATCATCAAAAATATAACCAATGACTGCATCGGTAGATTCAAAAGCTGCTTCAATTGGTGCAAGCAGATTGTTGCTGCGTACACCTTTGTCAGTAATGATCAGAGGACGTTTGGCACCTAAAGTAGCAAGTTCAAACGGAATATGTTCTAAGGCAGCATGACCTGCAATGACTTTGACCGGACAGAAAAATTCGTAATAAGGCTTAGCCATGTTATGCACTCCGTTTAAAATAGGATTGAGCTACTTTCAAATAAATATTTGCAGCTCCAGTCAGTTTTTCTTTTAGGCTTAATTCGGTCGGATATTGTTTTACAGCAAGCTCCGCAAGGAGTTTAGGTAAAATAAGCGCTTCCATTTTGTTTAAGCAGCGGACCAGACGAATGGCAAATGCAATATCTCCATCGGCTATCATACGGTCATGGGCAAAGGCCTGTGCGGTACTTTCCTGAAAGGAAAATACTAAAAAGGCATGGCTTAAGTGCTTAAAAGTAATGGTGAGGTCAGGTTTGCTGTCTACAGATTGCAGTAATTGTAATTGATGGTCTTGCGTGACTTTTGCAATAAAAGCCGGGCCATGGGGAAATACTTTCATTGATAGAACGAAACCCACCGGGAATTTTGCAACTTCCTGTTTGACTTCGGCGTCGACTTGACTCGCCATTACCAGACCTCTGCCAATCACATCCATCATGAGTTTGACATAGGTCAGTTGTAAAGCGGGCTTAACGGATTTGGTTGAAATCACTTGTGTATCCCTTATCTAAAGAATATTTTATTAGTTTAGAGTAAATACTCTAATTTATTTTTATGTCAAAAGCAAAATTATTGTTGCATGATTTGAACTTCACTAAAGTAACCGCTGTTGTTTACAGTTTCAATGATATCGAAGCATAAGTTCTCGAATTTTGGATAATCTTGAACTAAATCCTGAATGCGTACCATCTCCAGGCCAGCATAACCACAGGGGTTAATGGTGTGGAAACCAGACAGGTCACAATCAATATTTAGAGCCAGTCCGTGATAGCTGCGTCCTTTGCGGATTTTAAAACCCAGCGAACCAATCTTGCGCTCATTGACATAAACGCCCGGCGCATCCGGTTTGGCATAGGCTTCAATGCCATATTTGTTCAGCAGTCCAATCATTAAATTTTCAGCATAAGATACCAGCGTGCGTACATTCCAGCCCAAGCGGTTTAGGTCAAACATAAAGTAGGCTACCAGTTGGCCTGGGCCATGCCAGGTGACTTGTCCACCGCGATCCGTTTGTACCACCGGAATATTGCTGGGTATCAGAATATGTTCCGGTTTGCCAGCTTGACCTTGGGTCAGCACATCATGATGCTGCAAAATCCACAGTTCATCTGGCGTATTCTCATTGCGGTTTTCAGTCAGCTGTTTCATATCCTGAAAACGGTCGAGATAAGGTGTGAGCTGGTTAAATTGACGAATAATCAGTTTGGGTTTTAGAACAGCATCAGTCATGTGAAGTGCGTCCTTAAAAATTTTCAACAGGATGCAAGGATTATAATGAAATCATGCCAAGATAGGGGATGATCACTGCACGATTTAGAGTTTTTCGTAGTATTGATAATATTTTTATTGGCTTATAAATAAAAAAACACGCATGACGCGTGTTTTTTGCTCTTAAAGTGCAGTTTTAATCAATGGGCAGGCTGCCAAGTCAGCATATAAAGCATGTACCTGTTCCAGTTCGACAAAAACGATTTGGGCAGTTAAAGAGTGATATTTTCCAGTACGTGAAGGTTGTACCTTGATGCTGTTACCATCAAATTCCGGAAAATGTTTTACCAAAATATCTACAACAGCAATATGTAATTCTTCACAGGCTTCACCAATCAGTTTGATCGGATAATCCATAGGGAAAACCCATAGATGTTCCTGAAGTTCACGAGATGGTGTACGGTCTAACATGGTCATAGTAGTCCCACTTATATATCAAACGCCTGCATAGAGGCAGGCGTTATGTGTTGCTGAATACTAGATGGGGGTGTTGGATAATTTTTCAATCCCCATCCGTATCACTATGTCTTAGTCATTTTCCAGGAATGAACGTAAGTGTTCAGAACGGGAAGGATGACGTAATTTGCGTAGTGCTTTGGCTTCAATCTGACGGATACGTTCACGGGTAACGTCAAACTGTTTACCGACTTCTTCCAGAGTGTGGTCAGTCGGCATGTCGATACCAAAACGCATTTTCAAGACTTTCGCTTCACGTTCAGTCAGGTTTTCCAGTACTTCACGGGTTGCTTCTTTCAGGCCTTCTGAAGTTGCCGCATCAATTGGAGAAGTGATGTTGCCATCTTCAATGAAGTCACCCAAATGTGAATCTTCATCATCACCAATTGGCGTTTCCATGGAAATCGGCTCTTTGGCAATTTTAAGTACTTTACGGACT
Source organism: Acinetobacter sp. YH01022 (assembly GCF_013420235.1). Taxonomy (NCBI): domain Bacteria; kingdom Pseudomonadati; phylum Pseudomonadota; class Gammaproteobacteria; order Moraxellales; family Moraxellaceae; genus Acinetobacter; species Acinetobacter sp. YH01022. The sequence goes on from NZ_VOYP01000020.1 coordinate 27,700, forward strand.
TTAACTTCATCCATTTCCAGACGTTCGCCCAATTCTTCCGGGGTTGGTTCACGGCCCATTTCCTGAAGTAATTGACGAGATACACGGTTGATCTTGTTGATGGTTTCAATCATGTGTACCGGGATACGAATGGTACGTGCCTGATCGGCAATCGAACGGGTAATTGCCTGACGAATCCACCAGGTGGCATAAGTCGAGAATTTATAACCGCGACGGTATTCAAACTTGTCTACCGCTTTCATCAAGCCGATGTTCCCTTCTTGAATCAGGTCAAGGAATTGTAAACCACGGTTGGTATATTTTTTCGCAATTGAAATTACCAGACGCAAGTTGGCTTCGACCATTTCCTTTTTCGCACGACGGGCTTTTGCTTCACCTACTGCCATACGTTTAGAAATATCTTTGATTTCCTTAACATTCAAACCCAATTCTTTTTCGATGTCGGCAATTTTTTGCTGGAATGCCAGTACATCGGGACGTACTTTTTCTAAATAAGTTTTTTGTTCAGCTGGCGCTTTGGCAATTTGCTCATCTAACCAGGCTGGATTTGATTCCTGCCCCGGGAAAGACGTACGGAATTGAGTACGGTCCATACGGCCACGGCGGACTGCATAACGCATTACTTCACGTTCAGACGTGCGGATCTGTTCATGGGTGCCACGAATCATTTCAGAAATGATGTCAAATAGACGCGGAGTGAATTTGAACATCATAAACACGGTTGCCAGTGCTTGAAGCGCTTCATCTGCCTGTTTGCTGTTACGACCGTATTTTTCAATGGTCGCTTTGGTTACTTTCCAGGCTTCTTCCAGTTCAGCAAAACGCACACGTGCAATTTCTGGATCAGGACCGGATTCACCTTCAGAATCATCCTCAGTTTCAGCTTCTTCTTCTTCGTCATCGTCCAGTTTTACATCTTTGGTCGATTTAGATGTTGATTCTTCATCCTCATCGATATCCGCTTCATCTTCTAAAACTTCTGGGATTTCTTCATCAGATTCCGGGTCTAAATAGCCCGATAAAATATCAGCAAGACGACGTTCACCTTCAGTAACATCGTTATATTCTTTTAATACAACTTCAACGGCATTTGGCCAGTAGGCAATCGAGTGCAGAACGTCACGGATACCTTCTTCAATGCGTTTAGCAATGCTAATTTCGCCTTCACGTGTTAAGAGTTCAACCGTTCCCATTTCACGCATGTACATACGTACGGGATCTGTGGTGCGACCAGGTTCGTTTTCAACAGAAGCAAGTACGGCTGCCGCTTCTTCTTCGGCAACTTCATCGGTCGCTTCTGCACTAGTGCCATCGAACATGGTGTCATCAGATTCAGGCGCACGTTCATGAACAGGAATACCGACATCCTGAAGCATCTGAATGATGTCTTCAATCTGTTCGCTTTCCGTGATCGAGTCTGGGAGATGATCGTTAACCTCAGCGTAAGTTAAGTAACCTTGCTCTTTGCCTCGGCTAATCAGAGCCGCTACTTGCGAAGTAGGGGAAGTCATATCGCTCATCTTTGCTTACTCTTCGTTGAATCTGTGGCAGTGAAAAACCGTGCATGATAGCACAATTTGCTTAAAATTGTTTTGAATATTGATTGCTCAAGTTTCATTTAAAAATATAAATTTGATTTAACAGCTGTTTTCAATATTGGGCTGAAACTTTTTTTTTCAAGTCCATAGGGTGGATCACTCAAATTATGTTGAGTTTTTATTGGTCCATGCTGGAAATTCCAGGAACTAATAAATACACAATTTTTAGGGAGAAAAACAAGATTAAACCCGGTTTGCGGGAGAAAAAAATAAAAATACTTGACAAGAGTGCGTAAGCAGGATAAATAGCGCCTAGACCCATTCACTTTTTTCACCTTGAGGTAGTTTTAGTGTCTTCTACAGATTTTGAACTAGATGATAGCTACAGTGATGATGATGTTAGTTTTGATGAAGTATCAAGCAAAATTAGTGCTAAAGAGTCGTTAGAAAAACGTCGTCTGATTGATGACCTTCTTGCACAGCGTCGTTTAGAGCGTGAGCTGAAAGATTTTGATTATGATCTGGATGATGACGACGATTTTGATGATGAAGAAGACTAAAATAGGATTCTGCATAGCAGGCTAAAATGCTATGCTATGTCGCAGTTATTTTACAAACCTGGATTTTAAATGAGTGCTTTAGATTTAGACCTTTTGAGCGAATATCTAGATGGCGACCAGAATGAATATGGTCTAGATTTTCCGGCTACTCATGGCTTTTTATGTGCAATTGCGGTTGGTCCGAAATTCGATAAATGGCTGGACGAACTTTTTGATAACAATCATAAGAAAGTGCCTGCTGAAATCATTGCTCAAGTAAAAGCCTGGTTAGAATCAATTCGTCAAAGCCTGGCGAATGAAGAAGGAATCGAGTTTCCTTTTGAAATTGAAGAAGCAGAAGTGGATTCAAGTTTAGGTGACTGGAGTGTCGGCTTTGTCGATGCCATGTTCTTAAACGAAGATGCCTGGTTCACTCCTGAACATGAAGAACAATTAGTTGATTTAACTTTGCCAATGATGGTCTTTAGTGGTGTGGATGAAGAAGATCCGCAAATGGAATCTTTCCGTCGCAATGGCCAGTTGATGGATGAAATTGCTGAAGAAATTCCGGATAATTTAAATGAATTATATTTGATGTACCATACGCCAGCATGATGGTACGCCTTGCGCTGCTATAATCGCCGCGCATAGATCACACACCAGCGTGATGTGACATCTTGTGCTGTTCTAATCGCAGCTTATGTATATATTTAGCTCAGATTAATTTGTTAATAAAAAAGCACCATAAGGTGCTTTTTTAATTGTTCAATTGGCTATTTTCTGGATTTTAATTTCAAGAAGAGCGGACTCATCCACTGATAGGCAATAAAGAATAAAGCAAAATGTATTGCAACGATGAGCAACATAAATACGGCATAACCTGCTAAACCCATTTTTTCAGCAGATTGAATAATTTGTTCTGCATTCGGGTTCATCATGACCAAAAAGAATATAATAAAACACTCCAAAGTAATGGCAATCGCAGTATTTCCCCAGACCAAGATATTGCGTTCTTGTACAGTCGGCAAGCGTTGTTCTTTTTGCAGGAATTTAACCACATGACGAATCATGGTAACCAAAAAAATAGCGACGAAGAGCATCAAGCCAAGATTGGTAACAAACAATAAAAACAAAACGCTGAGAATTAAAACCACGCCATAATCGATAGCAAAACTTTTTAGATATTGTTGCATTTAAGCCCCTGATAAAATCAATTAGTTCTTCATTTTGCGTAGTTGTCTACGGTATAGGAGGATGGCGATAATCACCAGGATAATGAGGATAATACCATGGCTGACTTGGCTAAATATTTGCTGCATGAGCTGTTGGTTTTCACCAAAGTAAAAACCGACACAAGCCAGAAATGTAGTCCAGATGATAGTCCCTAAGCCACTGTAAAACATAAACTTCCAAAAAGGCATGTGGCTCATGCCAGCGGGAATACTAATCAGCGAGCGAACTGCCGGAATCATACGACCAAAGAATACGATGCGATGTCCATAATGCTCAAACCAGTCCAGAGACTTTTTAACATCACTAGATTTGATAAACATATATCTGCCATAACGGTCAACGAAACGGAAAATACTGTCATGGTTAAACTTATAGCCAATCCAATACAGTAAAGCAGCTGCAAGCAATGAACCGAAACAACCGGCAATGATGACGCCAAATAAAGTCAGCTGGCCTTGTGATGCAGAATAGCCAGCCGAGGGCATGATGATTTCAGAAGGAATAGGCGGGAATACGTTGTCAAGAAACATCAGTAGGGCAATACCGAGATAGCCCAATTGTTCCATGATGGAGATAATCCATTCTGTCAGATTCATAAAGTGATAAAAATAATCGTGATATTTACACCATCCTAAAGTTTATTAGATTTAGGGTAAAGTGTAGCCAGGTAATCAGTCTGGATTATTCCTGGCTATGAATCAGAGTATGGATATAAACTTTTCTCAAACTATAGGCAAGTGCAAATGGAATTACACCGAGCAAGGCATATTCTATAAAATTAGGTGTAAGGTGATATGCAATAAATATGGAAAAAATGCTGCCAATAATAGCACCCATCATCACAATAAAAAGATGGGATTCCTGCTCTAGAGTTTGTTTAATGTGTTTGACTTTTTGTAGATTTCTTTCGCGTGCAAGGTAAAAGCGTCGAGTATAATTGGCGGAACGACTAATTGCTCTTGACATAATTTAACTCCTTTTTCACGTTACTTTTTAATGTTATATATTAAATATTTCACGTTAAAAATTAATGGGTTATAGATTTATTATAATTTTTATCCCAGATTACCATATTATTTGTGACTTGATATACATTAATGGTGAAAATTGGTGATATTTTTTTATTTATTGTTAATTTTAGGTAAATAAAAAGCCCTCGAGTGAGGGCTTTTTTGAGGGAGATTAATTACAGGCGTTTACGCTTGGCAGCTGCAATTTGTGACTGACGCATACGGAAACCGGCTTTTTGCTTCTCGCTGGTTTTGTCGATGCAGTATTTACATGATACGCCATGTTCATAGCTTGGAAGTTCTACTTCTCCAGGAAGCAAAGGCCAGCCACAAGCATGACACTTGGTGTTCTGGCCTTCTTCTACACCATGAGTAACAGCTGTACGGCCATCAAACACGAAACATTCACCTTCCCACATACTTTCATCAGCAGGAGTTTCTTCCAGGTATTTTAAAATACCGCCTTTCAAATGATAGACCTCATTAAAGCCTTCTTGCAGCAATAATGATGTTGATTTTTCACAGCGAATACCACCCGTACAGAACATGGCAATTTTCTTGTCTTTATGCTGTTCCAGCTGTTTTTTTACATATTCCGGGAATTCACGGAAGGTTTCAGTTTTAGGATCAATTGCGCCTTTAAATGTACCGGCTTTATATTCATAGTCGTTACGGGTATCAATCAAGATCACGTCATCACGTGCAATCAGTTCATTCCATTCTTTTGGATCAAGATAGTGACCGACTAAATCGCGCGGTTTGACTTCAACGCCTAAAGTCACAATTTCTTTTTTTAGTTTAATTTTCATTTTACGGAATGGCTTGTCAGAGCTGTGTGACTCTTTATATTCCATTGCGTTAAAACCTTCATCCAGAAGAAACTGGTGGATGGTATCAATTGCTGCACGGTCACCTGCTACAGTACCGTTAATGCCTTCTCCTGCAACAATAAGAGTTCCACAAAGATTGATGGTTTTTACCAAATCAAGAAGACGTTGCTGCAGATCGGCAGGATTTTGAACTTCTTTAAATTGATATAGTGCCGCAACAACCCAGTCAGTGGTCGCTTGCTGTTCTACAGGTGCAAGCTGTTCTACAGTAGCGTTCATGGAAAACTCCAAATGTATTAAGGTAAGACAAAATTTAAGCCGCATATTCTAACGTGAATTGGCGCAATTAGCGATAAAACCTAGTATGAAATATGGTTTTTCATTTGCTGTTGGGGGATGTATGATGCCTGTGCTGATGGTTTATCAAATCAGAAAAGCGGTCTGAATTTTCCAGATGTGAACATTGTTGAATTTCGGAGTTTATTTTGAATACTGATCGTCGAATTGCTTCTTTGACCCCATGTGCAGGGCGTTGCTCTACGGTGTTTGGTGATTCGGTCTGTCGGGGGTGCCGTCGTTTTAATCATGAAGTGATTAAATGGAATACCTATACAGCAGAGCAGCATACAGCCATTTGGCGTCGATTAGATTCGCAACTTGATCAGATTTTGATTCCAATGTTGCCTATGGCGGATATCACCCATGTTGAAGGTTTTGTTTTATCCAAGCGTGTGCGGTTGCGTCCGGATGCGAGCAAAGGGCGCAAGCTATACCATGCATTAAAATTATGTGAGAAAAATCGTCATTTTACTGATGATAGTGGGTTAGGTATTCACTATAAAGATGTTCGTCCTTTGTGGGATGAATTTGAGCGACGAGTATTGGCACTTGCCACAGCCAGTTATGATTTGGCCTTTTTACGCGCTGATGGCATCAGTATGCATTTGTTGCAAAGTCTGGAAGAAGAGGATTAAATCCTCTTTTTTAACTTAAAATTTATAAAAAAATTTCTTATTCTCGTGTGCACTGAAATCATTTTGCATTAAAAAATCATCAGGCTTAATCAGGAAGCCTGATGATTTTAATTTTTTTGTGGCAAGTTTTGTTGTCTCGTTTAAAGATTATGCTGCAAACGGTACTGTACAATTTCTTCAATGGTAATCACGGTTAAATGATGAGTCTGTGCATAAGACAGAACCTGAATACCAGATGCCATCGTACCGTCAGGATTGGTCAGTTCACATAATACACCAGCGGGTTTCAAGCCAGCCAAACGTGCCAGATCAATGGTGCCTTCAGTATGGCCACGACGCGTCAGTACCCCACCTTCGCGCGCGCGTAAAGGGAAGACATGACCTGGTCGGTTGAGATCACTTGCCACAGCACCATCTTTAATTGCCGCTTTTACTGTGGTGGTACGGTCTTTTGCCGAAACGCCTGTAGTGACACCTTCTGCTGCTTCAATGGTCACGGTAAAAGCTGTTTTAAAATGGCTGGAGTTATCTGTCACCATTGGGGGAAGTTCCAGATGGTTAGCGAGTTCATCAGTCAAACAAAGACAGACAATGCCTGAGCCATCGCGAATCATACGGGCCATAGTGTCTACAGTTAAGGTTTCTGCAGCCACGATCAGGTCGGCTTCATTTTCACGGTCAAAGTCATCCATGACTAAAACGGGTTTGCCTTGGCGGATATCTTCTAAAGCTTTCTGGATGCGTTGTTTAGCAGGAGGAAGGGCAGAAAAGAAAATTTCGGGTTGAATCAAACTAGACATTGAAACGCTCTCGTAAAATAAACATACGGTTGAACATTTCAGGACTGATGCAGAAATGGGGTCGCAGCGATATATCACATATCAATATCGGTTACGTCGTCTTCTTTCATCCGGACTATACCGTCGGCTTTGGTTTTTCACCAAATCTGCGAGTAAACTTTAACCAGTTTACAGGCTCGTGGGCTGATTAAATCCTACAAGAATGTAGTTTTAATTTACCACCGGTGGGGAATTGCACCCCGCCCTGAAGCGATGTGTCATAAGTATAGTCCTGTTTTTAACAGTGGGTACAAATTTCTATAGATGAATCAGTCATATCCATAGTCAAACCAAGAATAACTTTAGAATAAGCTTATAATTATGAATATGTAGGGTATAAAAAAGCCCGCAGAAGCGAGCTTTTTGAATGTTTTGATCTGAACTGATCAGTTTAGGCAACCTGTACAGGAATACAGTTGGCGGTATGGTTCACTGTATTGTCCGGATTGGCATATACCAGACGAGGTTTATGGGCATTCGCTTCAGCTTCGGTGAAATCGCCAAATGTGGCGATAATCATTAAATCGCCCACATCAGCCTGCAGGGCAGCACCACCATTGACTGAAATAATGCCAGAATTTTCTTCACCACGGATGGCATAAGTGGTAAAACGCTTACCATTAGTCACGTTCCACATATGAATTTCTTCATATTCACGGATACCGGCTAAATCCATTAACACGCCGTCAATTGCACAAGAACCTTCATAATGTAATTCTGCTTGTGTCACGACACAACGGTGGATTTTAGCTTTTAATAAACGAGAAAGCATGGCTAGCGTCTCCTTAGTCGACCTAAGATTTTATCTTAGTTAAATCAAATCACTTCTTACTGGATCAGTAATCCGCAGAAAGCGCATTTTGCTCCGAAAAAAGCAACATGGCAAGAAGGAAAATTCAATTATTTGTAGAATGATCAGTTCGGTTTATACGCGTTAATTTGATTCATGGCTGTCTGAATGTCACCGTTTACCAGCAATTTAATGCGAGATAAAGCATGTGCAATGGCATCATCCATTAAACCTTGTTCGCTGCTTGGAGCTTTGCTCAGGACATGACCCGATACGCGTTCTTTGGAACCTGGGTGACCGATACCGATACGTAAGCGATGGAAATTGGGACCTGTATGCGGAACGATATCACGTAAACCGTTATGCCCACCATGGCCACCACCTGTTTTCAGGCGAATGACACCGGGATTCATATCCAGTTCGTCATGTGCGATGAGCATGGCTTCAGGAGCAACTTGATAGAATTTGGCGAAGGGTACAACGCTTTTGCCAGAGGCATTCATAAAGGTTGTGGGTAACAGCAGACGAACGTCTTGACCTTCGATGTTACCTCGACCACTGATTCCGTGGAATTTAGGATCGGCTTTGAGAGAGATGCCATATTGTTCTGCAAGGCGTTCAACGAACCAGAAGCCTGCATTATGGCGGGTTTGGGCATATTCCTTACCAGGATTGCCCAAACCAACAATTAGCGAAAGTTTTGACACTAATTTACACCGTTAACACTTATGCGCGTTTAAAGTCAGCGTGCATTGGAGTGTTTTTAGCTGGGTGACGTTGTAAAGCTTGGATTTTAACGCTTTCAACTTTGTCACCAACTTTGATTTCAACAACTTCTTCAAAGAAAGCGTTGTCTTCAAGTGCTTTAACAAGTTCACGAAGTTCTAAAGTAACCGCTACAGGTTCAGCAGCACCACCGTAGATGATTGCTGGTACTTTGCTTTGAAGACGAAGGCGGCGGCTCGAACCTTTCCCTTGTACTGCTTCTTCACGTGCTGCTGCGTTTAATACGAAGTTTGCCATGATAGACATTCCTAATTTAAGTTTAATTAAGCTGAGTTTTCGACCAGCTCAGCGATAGAAAACCCTGCTAAAGGCAGGGTTTTGAAAATTTAGCGCTATATTATAGATAAGAATCAAACATTGCGCTAATAGATTCTTCGTTGTTAATACGACGAATTGTTTCAGCAACCATGCTGGCGACTGAAACTTGGCGAATCTTACCAAGTTCTTGAGCTTCTTGAGAAAGAGGAATGGTATCCGTAACAACGAGCTCGTCGATTACAGAGTTTTTCAAGTTCTCAATTGCTTTACCAGAAAGTACTGGGTGAGTTGCATAGGCAACTACACGGCGCGCACCAAACTGTTTCAGTGCATCAGCAGCTTTACATAAAGTACCTGCTGTATCCACCATGTCATCCACGATGACGCAGTCACGATCTTTTACATCACCAATCAAATGCATCACTTGTGATTCATTGGCTTTTTGACGACGTTTATCGATGATTGCAAGATCGATATCACCCATTTGTTTCGCTACAGCACGTGCACGAACTACACCACCAACGTCTGGAGAAACAACCATTAGGTTATGGTGTTGCTGTTGACGAAGATCAGCAAGTAATGCAGGAGTACCGTAGATGTTGTCTACAGGGATATCGAAGAAACCTTGAATCTGGTCAGCATGAAGGTCGATCATTACTACGCGGTCAATACCAACAGTTGTCAGCATGTCTGCGACAACTTTTGCGGTGATTGGCACACGGCTTGAACGAGGACGACGGTCTTGACGAGCATATCCGAAGTAAGGGATGACAGCAGTAATACGACCTGCACTTGCACGACGCAAAGCATCAGCCATAACAAGGACTTCCATCAGGTTGTCATTCGTTGGGGCGCAAGTAGGCTGTACTAGGAATACGTCTTTACCACGAACATTTTCAGTAATTTCGACAGCGATTTCACCGTCAGAAAATTGACCTACAGATGCTGCACCTAAAGGGATGTGCAGATGGCTTACGACTTTTTGGGCGAATTGTGGATGTGCAGTTCCACTAAAAACGACAAGATTGGGCATGAAGCACCCTTGGCGGTTGGAATGTTTGAAAATAGATGGCAGGGGCGGCTGGATTCGAACCAACGGATGCCGAGATCAAAACCCGGTGCCTTACCACTTGGCGACGCCCCTAATGCGGCAGAACTTTAATATTTTTGCGGTTCTGTGTCAAGGTGAATTAACAAATGAACATGCAAATTCTGTTCTGTCTTTTTTGAGAAAATGGCAGGGGCGGCTGGATTCGAACCAACGGATGCCGAGATCAAAACCCGGTGCCTTACCACTTGGCGACGCCCCTAAATTTGATTGCTGTATTGTGATTTAAACCATAAGTTTAAATGGCAGGGGCGGCTGGATTCGAACCAACGGATGCCGAGATCAAAACCCGGTGCCTTACCACTTGGCGACGCCCCTAATACAGTAATCTACAGATGAATATGATGGCAGGGGCGGCTGGATTCGAACCAACGGATGCCGAGATCAAAACCCGGTGCCTTACCACTTGGCGACGCCCCTATCATATAACCTTGAAATGACGTAATGGTGATTCATTTAAACTATTGACCAAGTAAGCTTTACAAGGCAAATGAGCTAAAATCTCATCAATATTCATGTCAGCGGTTACTTCAGTAAAAACACAAGCACCTGTACCTGTAAGTTTTGCAACACCGAACTGGTCTAAATACTGCATCGCTTCATTTACCTCAGGATATAGGCTTTTTGCCAAAGGCTCAAAGTTATTTCCAAAGTTAAATGGCTTTAACTGATAGGCGCAAAATTTAGTAGGCTTCGTGTCTCTTGTCAACGTTTTTTGTGAAAAAAGCAATTGAGTGCTGATAAAACAATCAGGTTTTAACACAATGTATTGTTTTTGATCTAAGTCTATGAATGTTAAGTGTTCACCAATACCTTCCGCCCAGGCATTCCGACCATGGACAAAAACTGGAACATCGGCACCTAATTTGAGTCCCAGTTCGGCTAACTGCTCAATACTTAAGCCACATTGCCATAACTGATTGACCACAATGAGGGTGGTGGCCGCATTGGATGACCCCCCGCCAAGTCCAGCACCCATAGGAATATTTTTTTCAATGCGGATATTTAAGCCTGAATATGCTGTTGCATACGGCTTTAAAATCTGTGTTGCCTTGAAAATCAGGTTCTGTTCCAAATCAACGCTGTTTAGTCCATCAATACTAATTTCAGGACTTGCTGTTTGGCTAAATTCCAGCCAGTCATACAGGTCAATGAGCTGAAAAATGCTTTGCAATTCATGGTAGCCGTCGTCACGACGGCCGGTGATATGCAAAAAAAGATTAAGCTTGGCAGGAGAGGGAACACGAATCATAGAATTTTAAACTTTTGAATAGGCTTAACGGTTTTGAATGAGCATTGTAATACGGTTTTCCTGACCGGATTCAAGCAGATGTTTTAAAACTAGCTTGTTCGGTAACTGGGCTTGCTCGTTATAACTGAGATCTACTATCCAGCCATCTTCCAAGAACTGGATGGGGCGGTTTTGCTCATCTTTACTGATTTTTGCCAGCATAGTTGCCGGTTTGGCCTGAACCCAATCGACTAAATGAGTAATCGGGGCTTGCCAGCCTGTGGCACGCTCCAGTAACTCTTCCGGAGTATCCGCTGTAATCAACCCGGTTTTTGCACTATTGAGGGTGACATTACCCGGTTGACCGGAAATCTGGGTTTTACCCACGCCCAAAATTCCGCTTAATTCGATGTCGAATGCATCCTGCTGTTGTACCCAGGTAAAAAAGGCACTGCCAGATTGTCCCGGAGTTCTTACCCCAATTTTACCTTGCAGATTAAAATTCTTCGCAGCTTCTGGAATTTGAGCCACATTCGGTGCTTGAGGCTGGGTGTATTGTTGGCAACCGCTCAGGATTAGCGTGCTTGCTGCAATCAGGCTTAAACTGAATTTTGAAAAAATGTGCATACAGATAGTTAACTCTTTTTCATTTGTTGCGGTAACAGTAACGATTTCAATTGCTCTAATTGCGGATCATTCGGATGATTTTTTTGTAATTGTTGTAACACTTTACTAAATTTTGTCAGCTCACCTTGCATGTATAAAGATTTTGCATAACGTACACCAATTTTCACATTTTGACTTAATTGGTAGGCTTGCTCTAATACTTGAGCTGAAGTTTTAAAGTCATTTTGTAAATAAGTGATATAGCCTAAAGTATCTAAAATAGAGGCCTGTTCCGGAGCAAATTCCAGAGCATGTTCAACATACTTGCGGGCTTCATCTAAACGCCGGTTTTGCAGGGCAAGCGTATAGGCATAGGCATTGAGGTAAGTCGGGCTATTGGGTTCTATTTCCAGTAATTTTTTCAATAATTTATCCAGTTTATCTTTGTCTTGAAAAGCATCAAGTAATAACACTTCGGAGTAAATTAGTTCCGGGTCATCCGGGACGTTTTTAATGGCTTCATCCAGCAGGCGCATGGCTGCTTTTTTATTGTCCATGCGTTTTAAAATATCAGCCTGAGCCTGGTACAGGAAACTGGCATATTGCGGATAATTGACCCGTTCCTGAGTCAGGAAGCGCAGGGCATCAGTGGGCTGGTTCTGGGCAGTAAAAATATTAACCATGTTGCGGCGCGAAACTGTGTACAGGCTGCCATCCACCAGACGGTAATAGGCTTTTGCGGTTTCAAAATGCTGCTTTCGTTCGGCATTGACTGCCAGATAATAATAGGCCTCATTTTGATATTGCGTGGAATATCGCAGCTCAACTAAATATTTTTCAGCTTTTTCATATTGTTCTAAGTCAATACTGGTTAAACCGGCAATAAACAGCGCTTCTTCTTCATGCGGCCATTTTTTTAACAGGGCTTCAAGTTTATTGAGAGCTTCTTCTGACTTATTTAATTTAATCAGATATTTAATTTCCGCTAAGCGAACTTCGATATTGTTTTTATGTTTGCGGCTGGCTTTGTCGTACCATTTTAGGGTTGCTTCATCATCGCCCAAGGCACTGAGCAAATTGGCCTTCATTAAAATAAAGCCGGTCACATTGGCACGCTTTTTTAAGGCACGACTAATGGTGGTCAGGGCATGCTCCAGTTGCCCGTTTTGTGCTTCCAAGCCTGCAATCAGTACCAGTACGGAAGGATTATCCCGTTCTTTACTTTTACGCAAGGCATCAATCAGAAAATCCCGATCTTCAGGGTCTTCAGGGGCAATTCCGGCCAGAATTTTTTCCAGGTCTGCATTGGGGTCAATATTTAAAATTTTGTCCAGCGTTTCTGCGGCGAGTTCATATTCATGGGCTTTTAAGGCAATATGTGAAAGATAAAATAAAGCCGGCACATCGGTCGGTTCTTGCACCACCCAATGGGTTGCAATATCCAGGGCTGCTTTTAGATCATTCTGTTCAATCGCAACATTTAAGGCGCGCTGTTTAACCGTGGTGGAATTGCTTTTAATTGCAAGCACGGTGTAGTTGTGTAATGCTGTGGGAATGTCCTGATAGGTCAGTGCAAATTCAGCAATCATGCTTTGTTTTATGGCATTATAATTTGAATTGGCATGATAAATTTCTCCAGATGCTCTAATATGAGCACTGTAAGCCATGCTACCCACAAGTAAGAATGTGGTAGAATATTGCTTAATTGTCGCGCCGTTTATCCGGCTATTTGTTTGACGCAATTTTTCTTGATCCAAGTAATGCTTTTTATGACACCAATACTGCACAATAGCATAAATTTAGCGAAATGATGATCTGATATGTCTTTCTTTGCATTGGGTGTCAACCATCAAACCGCCTCTGTAGAGCTGCGTGAGCAGATTGCATTTAATCCTGAAAAATTAATGCACCTGCTTGCCCTGCAAAGCCAAAACCATGACTTGAATGATATGGTGGTGGTCTCTACATGTAACCGCACCGAAGTTTATGCCATGTCTGAAAATGCGGACATGGTAATGAATTGGCTCGCCGAAGCAAATGACTTAGATGTTAAACAATTGTTTAATCATGTATATCGTTACGAAAATGCGCAGGCAGTGACCCATTTAATGCGGGTAGCCAGTGGTCTGGATTCGCTGATGCTAGGTGAACCGCAAATTTTGGGGCAGGTGAAATCTGCATTGTCTCTGGCTAAAGATGCACATACCGTTTCTCCGGATTTAAACCGAATTTTTGAATACGCCTTTTATGCAGCCAAACGTGTGCGCTCGGAAACAGCAGTGGGGAGTCATGCTGTTTCGATGGGCTATGCCGTTGCCCAACTTGCACTTCAGGTGTTTAGTAAACCTGAAAAACTGACTGTGATGGTGGTGGCTGCAGGGGAAATGAACAGCCTGGTGGCGAAGCATTTAGCGGAAATGGGAGTGGGGAAAGTCCTGATTTGCAACCGAACCCACGCGCGTGCAGAAAATCTGGCACAGGAAATTGCCCATCGCGTTGATGTGGAAATTATTGAATTCTCTGAGTTGGCTGCAAATTTACACCGCGCAGACGTCATTTCAAGCTGTACCGGAAGTCTGCATCAGGTCATTTCATATCAAGATGTTAAAACAGCGTTGAAAAAACGTCGTTATCAACAAATGCTGTTGGTCGATTTGGCCGTTCCGCGTGATATTGATCCCAAAGTAGAATCTCTGGATGGCGTTTATTTGTATGGAGTGGACGACCTGCAAAGTGTGATTGACGATAATCTTGCCCAACGTCGCCAGGCTGCGGTTGAAGCCGAGGTAATGGTCAATCAGTTAGTTACAGAAATGCTGACCCAGGAAAAAATCAAAAAAGCTGGCAGTACCATTCAAGCTTATCGTGAACAGGGTGAAGTACTCAGGCAAGAAGAACTGGCTTTGGCAATCTCACGTCTGGCTAGTGGTGACAATCCTGAGCAGATTTTGCAGGAATTATCGTATCGCCTGACACAAAAACTACTGCATCCAACTTCAATCTTGTTGCGACAGGCAGCCAAGGCTGAAGATCCGGCTTGTTTTGAATCGATGCGTGATCAATTAGAAGATGTATTTGCTAAACGGCGTAATACCAAGCATGAATCATAAATACTAAATTATAGCCGCTCGCTTAGTCTTCCAGCAGGGTAAGCGAGCGCTTTTTATCAATCTCGTAAATTTTCTGTTTCAGGTTGCGCATTTCGGCAATGCTGGTGAACTTTTTAGATTTGAGTTTTTGTTGCAAACATTGATATTGCAGTTTGATGGAAAAATCTTCTGCCAGTTTATCTGCCTGCTCCGGTGATGAGGTGTAATCACTGACATTGGCATGTAGCAAAATATTTTGCAGATCATGGTGATAAGGCGCACATGCACCTAAGACATAATACTGCGACAGCTCGGTATCATCAGGCAAATCATCAAAAATAATATTGAAGATATTTAGAATTTTAAACAGCAATTGATCCTGAGAAATCAAGGCGCGTAGCGGTTCAAAATGAATATACAGATAGGGGTGATTCATTAAAATCGCAATGACATATTCTTCAGCATCAATCTTGGTGCTAAAGCTTAAGGATGCGTCATTGTTGACTTGCGGTTGCCATTTGCGGCTAAAGCCCAGTTTTTCTCTAAAGAACTGCTGTAATAAGTAACGGTACGACCCCTGTTTTGGCAATAGTTCGGTCAGTTGGCGTAATTCACCCATGACCTGACTTTTTCCTTCCGGCTTGGTCACATCATGATTCTGGGTGAGATGTGCAAAAACAAAATCGGAGAGTAACGGCGCTTGCTGTAACAGGCGGTGAAAGTTTTCAATACCTTCACGGCGAATCAGTGAATCCGGGTCGTGATCATTGGGTAACACAAAAAACTTGAGTTCACGGCCATCATTGAGTAGCGGCAGCGCAATTTCCAGAGTACGGCGGGCGGCTTTTTGTCCGGCAGCATCACCATCAAAAGCAATGGTAATACGGTTGTTTTGTTTGAATAAAATATTCAGGTGTTCAGTATTACTGGCTGTTCCCAAGGTCGCCACAGCACCAGAAATGCCATATTGCTGCAAAGCAATCACATCCATATAACCTTCAACCATCAGCCAGTCCTGGGCTTTCTGTTTTCGGCCTTCATATAAACCATACAGCAACTGGTTTTTATGGAACACTTCCGAGTCCGGCGAGTTGATGTATTTGGGTTTGATTTCGTCATTCAAGGCACGACCACCAAAACCGACCACGCGACCTTTAGCATCCCGGATCGGGAAAATCACCCGGTCACGCAGCAGGTCAAAATCGCGTCCATTGTCACTGGTACGGATCAGCCCCAGTAGTTTTAAGCCTTCAATATCCTGTGGAAAAGCTTTTTCCAGATGTTGCCAGTCTTCTGGCGCATAGCCTAAACGCCAATAGTCAATGGTCTCTGCACTTAAGCCACGTTGCTTGAAATATTGCTGGGCACTGGTACTTTGCGGTAACTGGCGTTGGTAATACTGGGCAATGTTTTCCAGTAGATCAAACAGGTTGCCGTCTTGTACTGTTTCTTCCATTGGCATCTGTTCAAAAGATGCAAATGGATCATCATAGTATTCGGTTTCTTGCGCCTGAAATTCTGCAAAAGGATCAAAATGTGCTACAGGCGCTGCATTCGGTGTTTGATCGATGGTGTTTTTCGGTTGTTCTTGCAGCTGTGTTGCTGCAGCAGGTTTTATGGATTCACGTTTATATTTGATTTTATTGCTGTCGTTATTGTCTTTCGGCAGTTCAATCCCGGTACGGCTCGATAGATCCTTCATCACATCAATAAAGTTACGACCGTCAATATCCATTAAAAAGCGGATGGCATTACCGTTGGCCTGACAGCCAAAACAATGGAAATATTGCTTGTCGCGATAGACATGGAAAGATGGCGATTTTTCCTGATGAAAAGGGCAGCAACCTGAATAGGTGCGACCAGTTTTCTTGAGTTTCACGCGCTGACCAATCAGATCGACAATATCGGTGCGATCCAGGATTTGATCAATCGTGTGTTGAGGAATAGCCATAGGTATGCAATCGGGTGATAATTTATCTAAATGGCTGACAAATAAGCTGTCAGAATTTCCGCATATTAAAATTGCGGCATCGGTTAAAAGTTAATTTGTATACCTTTTGCGCAAAATGATCAATATGATGCATTGAAATGACAAAAGGGCAAGTATGATAACTTGCCCTTCATAAAAATGCGACCGATAAGCCAAGCTTATTCTGATGCTGGTGCCTCGGTTGGTGTTTCTTGTTGAGGCTGTTGCTCTGGTGCGGCAGGAATGCTGCTTTCAGTTTTAGGACGGTCTAGCAAGCCAAAACTGATGCGATTAGTGAAACTGCGTTTTTCACTCTGCGCTGCATTTTGTTGTTGCTCTGCTTCGGTCGAGCTTTGCGCTTCGCGGCCAAAAATACCTAAAGTGGTGCGGTTAAACCAGCTGCCTTCACCATGTGCAGCACGCATATTCACGCTACCATCAGCTTTGACCAGATGCGGATAATTCAGCTTTAACACTTCAATGTACTGCTGTGAAGTCTGCTGATCGCCCAATTTGTCATATCCATAGGCCATGGTTGCTAAAGCTTCAGGAATTTGTGGGGTTTGTGGATAGTGTTCAACCACCCATTGTGAACGTTCAACGGCAGCAAGCCATGCTTTACGCTTAATATTAAAGCGCGCTGCGTTCATTTCACTTTCAGCCAGCTCCGTGCCAATGAACTTCATACGCTGTGCCGCATCGACAGCATAAGTACTTGATGGGAAGCGACGGATGAAATCAACAAAGTTCTGATAAGCCACTTTTAAATAGCTGACATCACGGTGTGACTGTTTTAATGAGGTATAACGCAATAGGCCATCATAGTTTTGTTCCATGTTCGCGACACCACGAACATAGTAGGCATAGTCCACATTGGGATGTTGCGGGTTTAAACGGATAAAACGCTCAGCCAGGGCAACTGCGCCTTCATAATCTTTTTGTTGAAATTTAACGTATAACAATTCCAGCTGTGCCTGTTGGGCATAGTCACCTGTTGGATAATAGGTATCGATTGCTTCAAGATGTTTGGCCGCATCGGTATATTGACCACGTTCAAGGGCTTTTTCAGCTTTTTGAATATAAACTTGTTCGCTAGATTGTGGTCCTGTGTCTACCACTTCTTTCTTTGGATTACTGCTACAGCCCACTATTGCCGACGCAACGCCTAAAGATAAAGCAAGCATTGTCATTTTATAACGTGGTAACGACATAAAAATTCCTCTGTTAATACGGGCAATGAGCTACAATTGCACTATTAAACCACTTTTGTCTGAATGAGCAAATGAGTCAAGCACAATCTTCTAATTCTAATGTCCCTGAAACTGATTTCAATTTACTTGAAGATTCTGAGGATGCAGATAACCATACTTCAGACTCAACTGCAACACGTTTATCGTTGCAATTTCAATTGGATGAAAGTTATTTAGGGCAACGTATCGATCAGGTTGCAGCGCTAGTCTGGAGCGATTTTTCTCGTGAAAAATTGAAGCAGTGGCTGAAAGATGGCCATTTGTTGGTAAATGGTAACACTGTCAAACCTAAGTATAAATGTGAAGGCAATGAGCTGCTCACGCTGGATGTAGAGCTGGAAGTTCAAACCAAAAGCCTGCCGGAAAATATTCCCCTCAATGTGGTGTATGAAGATGACGATATTATTGTCATTAACAAACCGGTTGGTATGGTTGTTCATCCAGGTGCGGGAAATACCAGCGGTACACTGGTGAACGCCTTGCTTTATCATTATCCAAAATCTGCTGAACTGGCTCGTGCCGGTCTGGTACACCGTATTGATAAAGACACCAGCGGTTTGCTGGTGGTAGCGAAAAATCTTGAAGCCCAGTTTTCTTTAAGCAAGCAATTGGCGAAGAAATCGGTATATCGTCTCTATGATTTGGTGGTGTACGGTAACATTATTGCCGGTGGTACGATTGATGAGCCAATTAAGCGCCATCCGGTCGATCGAGTAAAAATGGCCGTGTTGCCGGGTGGTCGAGATGCAGTGACCCATTACAACGTGAAAGAACGCTTTCAGCATTTCACTCGTGTGCAGGCACGTCTGGAAACCGGCCGTACCCATCAGATTCGTGTGCATTTTAGTTATCTGGGCTTTGGTCTGGTCGGTGATTCGGTGTATATGAGCCGTGTCCGTGTACCGGCAGGTGCTTCAGAATTACTGGCCGATACTTTACGCGGCTTTAAACGTCAGGCCTTGCATGCAACCAAACTCGGACTGATTCATCCGCGTAGTGGTGAAGAAATGATGTTTGAGGCACCATGGGCAGATGACTTTGCGCAATTGATTGATGTATTGCGCAGTGAAAATAAAGCCTATTAAGTGGTTTTATGGCTGGGTATGAATCATAAGGAAAAGCACAAGGAAATAGACATGCAATTTGTTCAAGGGCTTCCGGAAGGTGTATGTGTTGGGCAGACGCGAGTGCATCATGAAAAAAATCAGCCTTCAGCTCAACCTGAACTTGCAGGATTTAACCTGGCCTTGCATGTGGGTGATGATGCAAAGCGTGTACAGCAGCACCGTATGGCTTTACTGGCGGAGTTTGCTGAATTCGGGGTCGATAAAGTGACCTGGATGACGCAAACCCATAGCACCATTTGTCATACCATCAATGAAGAAATCCCTTTTCAGGCCCTGGAAGGGGATGGAGTGGTGACCCAGCGTAAAGCACATGCCTTAATGATGATGACTGCGGATTGTTTACCTGTCGTGCTCGGCAATGCAGATGGAACGGAGATAGCGAATTTGCATGCCGGCTGGCGAGGCTTGGCCCATGGTATTGTGGAAAATACCATTGCTGCCATGCAAACCCAGCCAACTTGGGCATGGTTGGGCGCTGCGATTAGTCAGCCCTGTTTTGAAATTGGAGCAGAAGTCAAACAGGCTTTCTGCTCTAAATACCCTGAACTGGAAGCTGCTTTTAAAGCGGGTGAAAAAGCAGATAAGTTTTATGCTGACTTATATGCCATTGCGCGATTTATTTTAAAGCAACATGGGGTTGAAATTGTGCTGGGCGGTGACCAATGTTCCTACACACAGGCAGAAGAATATTTTTCCTATCGCCGTGCAGCTAAAACCGGTCGTATGGCAACATTCGTGTTTATGATTTGAAACTGTTAAACTTGTTGATTAAAACTTACTGCTTTTATTGATATGCTTTTATCCACGAAATCTCTTGCTATCGTTTATCACAGCCCCTATGGACATACTGCAAAGGTCGCTTCTTTCATTGCTCAAGGGGCCAAGCAAACCGGTATTCAGGTACATTGCATGAATATCGAGCATGTGGATTGGGATGTTTTGGATCAGGCTGATGCCATTATATTCGGTTGTCCGACCTATATGGGTAGTATTACTTCAGCCTTGAAGCTATTTATGGAGCAGTCATCCAAACGCTGGCTGGCACGGACCTGGCAAGGCAAAATTGCAGCGGGTTTTACCAATGGCGGCGGATTGAGTGGTGATAAACTGGCAGTATTGCAGCAAATCAATCTGTTTGCCATGCAGCACGGCATGCTGTGGGCAGGTTTGCCGCTGATGCCGACTGGGCGTGGTTCGCAGGACCTGAACCGGATGTCGGGCTTTTTGGGATTGATGACCCAATCGGATAATGCCCCGGTAGAGGTGACACCACCGCAAGGTGACCTAGATACGGCTATCTGGTTTGGTGAATATCTGGCATTGTTAGCAAACAGATTCAAATAAGTTTAGATTTTTACCTGAATTAAAAAACCTCCAGCTGGAGGTTTTTTAATTCAGGTAAAAATTATTTGTGGAAAATCCGGGCCTTGTCACGCTGCCAGTCCCGGTCTTTTTCAGTCGCACGTTTATCGTGTAACTGTTTCCCTTTAACCAGGGCAATTTCCAGTTTGGCTAATGGACCTTTCCAGTAGCAGGCCAAAGGTACACAGGCATAACCTTTCTGATTCACTGCACCCAAAAGTTTTTCAATTTCGCGGCGTGAAAGCAGCAATTTGCGTGTGCGGGTGGCTTCAGGCACCACATGCGTTGAAGCAGATAACAGGGGCTGGATTTGTGCACCAAATAAAAACGCTTCATTGTTCTTGAACAGAATATAACTTTCGGTAATGGTCATCCGCCCGGCACGCAAGGACTTGACTTCCCAGCCTTGTAAAGACAACCCGGCTTCGAATTTATCTTCAATAAAATAATCATGGCGAGCACGCTTGTTCTGCGCAATAGTGCCACCAGTATTTTTTTTAACTACGATTGATTTCGACATAATACGCATATTCCAAGATTAGTTCTATTTTGCCTCAAACTCGCTCTGAGGTGAAGTTTTTTCAAAAGTAAGGAGATTGTTCACTAAAAAAAGAAGTTTTTGTTAAAATAGGGCTCTACTAAAAACTAGAGTAAAAATGGATGACTAAATCTCGCGTCATTTATCCAGGCACTTTCGATCCAATTACCAATGGACATATCGATTTGGTGTCACGTGCAGCGAAAATGTTTGATGAAGTTGTGGTTGCTATTGCCATTGGTCATCACAAAAATCCAGTCTTTAGTTTGGAAGAGCGAGTGGAACTAGCAAAAAAATCGCTCAGTCATTTGCCTAATGTAGAATTTGTCGGCTTTGATGGTCTGTTGGTCAATTTTTTCCGTGAACAGAAAGCAACAGCTGTGCTGCGTGGATTACGCGCCGTATCTGACTTTGAGTACGAATTTCAACTGGCCAACATGAACCGCCGCCTGGATGCAAGTTTTGAGGCGGTATTTCTAACCCCTTCAGAGCAATATTCTTTTATTTCATCTACTTTAGTACGTGAAATAGCACGCTTAAATGGTGATGTCGCGCAGTTTGTACCGCAAGCTGTGGTAGAAGCCTTTAAGCGGAAACAACAGCAAGGTTGGTAACGTGTCTTTATATATTACCGATGAATGCATCAATTGTGATGTCTGTGAGCCGGTGTGCCCGAATGAGGCGATATTCATGGGTGAGGTCATTTATGAAATTCACCCGGACTTATGTACTGAATGTGTCGGGCATTTTGATCAGCCACAATGTCAATTGTTCTGTCCGGTCGACTGTATTCCGCATGATCCCCAGCATGTGGAATCACAAGATGACCTGATGGAAAAATATAAAAAGCTGATTGAGCAAAAAAGCACCAGCAATTAGTGCTGAAATTTGTTAGCATACGCCCCGAAGTGAGCCAGACGATCGCTGCTGTGGAGATCTCCGTGATTGAAGCAGGGGAGGAAAGTCCGGGCTTCGTAGGGCAGGGTGCCAGGTAACGCCTGGGCGGTGAAAGCCGACGGCAAGTGCAGCAGAGAGTAGACCGCCATCTTTGCAATTTCCCTTCGGGGAGACCAAGAGAGATGGTAAGGGTGAAAGGGTGCGGTAAGAGCGCACCGCGTGTCTGGTAACAGTTCACGGCAAGGTAAACCCCACCAGAAGCAAGACCAAATAGGAATCCTTCAGGCACGGCCCGTGCTGGATTCGGGTAGGTCGCTTGAGCGTACGAGTGATTGTACGCCTAGAGGAATGATCGTTCACGACAGAACCCGGCTTATCGGCTCACTTCACCAATTTTTTTACAATTATTGCGTGATATTTCTTGACATGAAGTGCCCTGAAATAGATAATACGCGCACAGTTTTGGCTATGTAGCTCAGTTGGTTAGAGCACCGCACTCATAATGCGGGGGTCACAGGTTCAAGTCCCGTCATAGCCACCATTTTCATAGACCACGCTTATAAAAGCGTGGTCTTTTTTTATGTCTAAAATTTATCTTAAAAAATCATTATTTACATTGAATTGCACTGGCATCGAGTTTTACTTTAGGAAATTTTTGCTTATATTTTCCAGAATTTTTGGCTTTTTATCTTTTCCAAACACGATCTGTTGCAATTGATCGATTTTATTTTTAGTAAGATGAAACTGTGCATAGAGCAAAGCAATCTGGTTTTGCGTAGCAACTGCTAATTTCTGATCTTGCGGAATCTGCTCAATACGATAGAGCTTTTGCTGTGCTTGACTGCGTTGTACTGGGGGCTGTGCTTTTGCTACATGGTCAAAAGTTGTTGATTGTTGATCCATCACCAATCCATACAGACTCCATTGTAATCGACGAATATGGGTGAAACTAACTGGCAGAGGAGCCACTAATTAGGGGAATTAAGCTGATGGCGATGAATTTGAGATGCATTTTATTTCAATATTTCAGTGCTTTAATTTTAAGGTTTAAGTAGGAAATAGCTGGAATAAATCGCTGTTTTGTTTAAATATTAACTGAAAAAAAATAAAACGCTCAAACTCTGAACACTTGTAAAATAAAGGGCTTGACGCTAGTTGTTGAAATCTAGATAATGCGCACACAGTTTATGGCTATGTAGCTCAGTTGGTTAGAGCACCGCACTCATAATGCGGGGGTCACAGGTTCAAGTCCCGTCATAGCCACCATTTTTATAGACCATGCTCTCAGCATGGTCTCTTTTTTTATGGTTCAAAAAAGTCAGGTCGATTCTCAGAAGCAGAAAAAGGTCTGTTAACCATCCATTAATAAAATGCCAACAGAGCCTGTATAAGAAATTAAAACTTTTCTTGAAGATATTGCTCAATAAATTGATGAGTAGTTTCGCTGGCATAAAAAGGTGAAATCAGCGCCTGAATAATCCCGTCTAGCAATCCTTGTTGCTCTAGGGCTTGAAGAGTGTAGGGCATAAAACGGTGGGCTTCCTGATGTAAGTCTTCTTCATCTAGTCCGACAGATTGCAACAGTTTCTGTAAGCTGTAGTTGGCGAAATAGTCATAAAAGCCAGCCACCACATCCAAAACCACCTGTTGCAGGTATTCTGTTTGTCTTAACTGTCGCCAGGTTTCATAGACCAGAATAAAGAACTCTTCAAAGTCTATGGGCTGGAATTGGGAAAAAGTTTCCCGCAAGGTTCTTTGTTTAATATCTTCCCATAAATGCAGGCTGATATCTGCCAGCTCTTCATTCGGCAGTAAAAACAGGTTGGCAAGTTGTTTAACCAGAGCGTGAGCAAGTTGCTGCTCCAGCTTGAGTTCAATAGCCTGTTGCTGGTCTTGAATAAAACTGAGTATCTTGGAACCTAAACCTTGTTGATGGGTATTGAGCTTGCGTAGATGATCCAGCCAAGGCGTATTACTTTCAAGAATCTGGTTGGCTAACTGTAAACTGACATGTTTGACTTGCGGATTGTGCTGCAAGTTGTCATGGATGTAATGACGTAATTGATCCAGTTCGAGGATTTTATACATCCATAATTCAAATGATTCATCAGACAGTAGCTCATTAATTTGAGTGTGGCTGTTAATAGCAAAATGATGAATTCTCTGTGAAACCACCCCGATGAATTCTAAAATTTCGGCGCCTAAATTCAGTTCAAAGGCATATTTTTGAACGACATCTTGTAGCGCTTCAAGTTGAATAATCTGTTTTAAAAGAATCTGATCTGAAGAGGTATAAATATGATGAACAAATTTTTCGATATAGGGATTATGTTGTTCTGCTAATAATTGTTTTTTAATAAAGCGGGTTTGCTCAAGCATAAGCGCTTGAGCAAACTGTTGGGCCAAGTCCTGCTTAGACACCTGGTGCCCATCCATTCATGATTGGATAACGACGTTCACGGGTAAAGGCACGTGAACTGATACGCGGGCCAATCGCGCCTTGACGGCGTTTATATTCATTGCGATCTACCAGACGAATGACTTTTTCAACCACTGCTTTATCAAAGCCTTTGGCGATAATGTCATCCTGACTCATATCTTCTTCAATATAAGCATACAGAATCGCATCCAGTACTTCATAGGCAGGTAAAGAGTCCTGGTCTTTCTGATCTGGACGCAGTTCTGCAGAAGGTGGGCGGGTAATGACACGCTCTGGAATGACCGGAGTTTCTGAAATGCTGTTACGGTATTTCGCCAGTTCAAACACAATGGTTTTATACACGTCTTTCAGCACGGCATAACCGCCAACCATATCGCCATACAGGGTGCAGTAACCTACAGAAAGTTCAGACTTGTTGCCGGTAGATAAAACCAGATTACCGAACTTGTTCGACAAGCCCATCAGTAAGGTACCGCGAGCACGGGCTTGCAGGTTTTCTTCAGTGGCATCTGCAGGACTGTTGCCGAAGAATGGATACAGGGTTTGCATGAAGCTGTTCACGATTGGATTGATTTCAGCAATACCAAAAGTTACACCCATGGTTTTGGCTTGTGCGGCCGCATCTTCTACACTGATTTGCGCGGTGTAGGTATAAGGCATCATCACTGCCTGGACTTTATCTGCACCAATGGCATCAACTGCGATTGCCAGTGTTAACGCCGAGTCAATGCCACCCGATAAGCCCAGAATTACGCCAGGAAAACCAGAGCGTTGAACATAATCGCGAGTCGCTAAAACCAGACCTTGATAGATTTCAGCCAAGGTATCTAAAGCAGGAATCACTGTTCCGACTTTATAGGCTTTTTGTTCCGCTTCATATTCGGCGTAATAAAGATCTTCTTTAAAGCTTGCTGCCTGTACAGCAATGCCGCCATCTTTATTGATCACAAAACTGGTGCCATCAAAAATCAGGTCATCTTGACCACCGATCTGGTTGGTATACACCAGATTAATATTCAACTGTTTCGCCAGTTCACTCATGGTGGTGACACGATGTTGCGGTTTGCCCACTTCATAAGGTGAAGCATTTAACACCAAAGCAGTTTCAACATTCAGTTGTGATAATTGATGAACGGTATTAAGTGACCAGATATCTTCACAAATCAGCACGCCAAATTTATGACCTAAATATTCAAAAACAAGGTGTTGATGGCCTTCGCTGAAATAACGCTTTTCATCAAATACACTATAATTTGGCAAGTTCTGTTTATTGTAAACGCCCAACACTTGTCCATCTTTCATTACGGCTGCAGCGTTATAACGCTGACCATCTTCGGTTTGATTGACAAAACCAAAGACCATCACAATATCTTTGACTTGGCTGAGCTGCTCAAATGCTTTCTGTGTGCGTTTTGCCAAGCTAGGACGGAGTAATAAATCTTCAGCAGGGTAGCCTACAGTGGAAAGCTCCGGGAAGAGAATTAAATCAGCTTTTTGTTTTTTGGCTTCATTTATCTGTTCAAGCATCTTTTGAGTGTTTGCTTCGATATTGCCAATATGCGGAGAGAATTGTGCAAGGGCAATTTTAAAACTTTTCATTCCAACTTAATCCTATTACCTATAGGGATGTATACACAGACTTAGATTTATTATGATTATGCGTTCAATGCTGTGTACGTGACGACAAATAAAATAGAAGTATTAATCAATAATTAGCAATTTGATACTATATACGAATTGCATCGTTTATAGAGAAAAAAACAAAAAAAAATCTGAATTTAGACAAAAAAATACAGCAGGGATGCGAAAATAGACATATTGCAAATGGATTGTGGTGATTGGATGAGATAACCTGCTAGATGCAATTTCTATTAAATTTTTTAAATCAAATGTTTGAGGTGGAATTCTACATTTTGTCTACGCGTGCACAAGCACTTGCCAGGTTACGGTTTGAGAGGCAGTTGTAGTTAAAAGTTATACACACTGTTGTCTAAACATTAGTTGCCAAAAAGTATGCCATTCACTTCAAGCCTACTTATGAATCGCTACCCGTTTCATAAACAGCTTTAAGTTTGCTCACCTGGAAAATTCACCAGATTCTGTTCAGCAGAATGATCTCGACAATACTGAAAAGAGGGACTTGAACGATGAAATCGAACTATTAAAAAATTAAAAAAGATGATCGGATGGAAAATTATGAGGCATTATTGAAATTTATTCATTCCAAGAATTAAGTTAAAATTGAGCCTGCAAGAATTACTGTATGAGGTGTTGATTATTTAAAATAATGTTGGGGATATTTTTAAAGAATATGTCCCGGGCAATCTCTCCTTGTTGTTCAATGTTGTATGTATGAAACGGTTTGCCCGCAATAAAGTGGTATTTATAAGGATTATATTTTTTAAAACTCAAAAAATATCTGGACTGCAGTATAGCGCCGTGTAGCAGAACATTGATATTAGACTGATATTGATAAATGTGGGTCATCTCATGTATGAACAGACCTTGCATTTGTTTAGATCGCCGAGAGAAATCTTCACAAAAATTTTCGTTATTCATGAAAATGTTGCCATTTGGAGCCATGTACATATTTATGGGTTGCCAGGGAAGATATTTGATATTCAATATTTGAACTTCATTGTAATTGATTAAATTACCGAAAACTTGCCGTGCAAGATTTATCTCACCCGTGGTCAACTGCCGAAAACGAAAGTTATGAATATCAAACATTAAATAAAGTTTGAACAATAACCAGAACCTAAATTTTTGGAACATAAAGTTTCATTTTACTGTTTGTAGGGTAAATTCTATTCACAAAGTAAGGCGAGAGTAAATGTCAAGGAAGGGAAATTTGTTCAATTCTTTGATTTGATATTGTAAAGATGCTGAAGAAAATTTGAATTCTTATTACCCGTGATGGATAAGAAGTTAGATACAAGTTTAACAATAGAATTTAAAGATCAATTCAAAATGAATTTACTTAGAAAGTTAAATCTGGAAAAAATCCATTTAGGGATTTTTTCCTTTGATATTTATATAAAAGTATAGCTAAGCCTGAAAATATATTGTTTAACTTAAGAAAATCTGAATCGCGCATAAGAAATAGACTTGAAAAAAAAGGCGGCTAAAAATCATGAGGGAGTTACCACATAACCTACGTCTTCAATGACCATGTTCGATGGCTTTTTTTAGAAATTTGAAGCAAGCTATTGGGAATTTTAAAAATATAGCAACAAGCGTTTGAGAATACTGTCTACTCAATTGCAACTTTCAGAAATCGTGTTCATTGCCATTTGGTATAAGTATTCTTATTTCAATAACTTCAAAGCCTTCTTCTTTTTATTAAGGCAAAATCAAGGTCAACTCTTTCGATATTTACCATGTTACCAGCGGATGGTTCATCTCATCAGAGCTCATTAATTGGCGCTGCATGTTTTACATTTTTTCTGGATGAAAGATTGTTAAAGTCATTATTTATAGATTGATTCAACTACGCTAACTGTATGCAAAAATCAGCGGATTCAACGCATAAATCTCGAGCAGAGATTGCAACCCGCGGCAAAAGCTCAATGGGATGGTTCTTTGATTGTAAGCTGTACTTAATCATGAATCAGTTATGAAATCCACTCGACTCTCTACATCAGGTGAATATCACTTAAAGCAGCCTAATAAAATAGAGAATTTATTTAGCTTGTTAAAAGGAAAAAATCATTTGGTGACGAGTAAAGCGAGAAGCATTGATGGGTATTTATCTGGAGTTTATGCATCGTTATGTGTCTATCAACTCTGTCATAAAAACAAGCCAGTGGTTCGTATTATGCAAACATTGGCTTAAACAGGATTCGGGTTGAGTAAAATTTTATAGCATGGAGTAGAGGCTTGATTGAAAGACGTAAAAAAACCGCCCGGAAGGGGCGGTTTTTTTAAATCATTAATTCTAAAAGAATTAACGACCTTGGATGTCACGTTGAACTTCACCAGTGTAAAGCTGACGTGGACGACCGATTTTGTAAGGGCCGCTGTGCATTTCTAACCAGTGGCTGATCCAGCCCACTGTACGTGCAAGAGCGAAGATTACAGTAAACATTTCAGTCGGAATACCAATCGCTTTAAGGATGATACCTGAATAGAAGTCTACGTTAGGGTATAAGTTACGTTTGATGAAGTATTCATCAGACAATGCAATGCGTTCAAGTTCCATTGCAAGAGCAAGTTGTGGATCGTTGATACCAAGCGCACCAAGAACTTCATCACAAGTTTCTTTCATTACTTTCGCGCGTGGATCGAAGTTTTTATAAACTCGGTGACCGAAGCCCATCAGTTTAACTTCTTTAGTCTTCACTTTTTCCATGAAGCCCGCAACGTTTTCTACAGTGCCGATTTCATCAAGCATCTTAAGAACGGCTTCGTTCGCACCACCGTGAGCAGGACCCCAAAGTGCAGAGATACCCGCAGCGATACATGCGTAAGGGTTAGCACCAGTAGAACCGGCTAAGCGTACTGTAGAAGTAGATGCGTTTTGTTCGTGGTCAGCATGAAGCGTGAAGATACGATCCATTGCTTTAGCAAGAATTGGGTTAACTTTGTAGTCTTTGTCTGCAGGAGTAGCAAACATCATGTACAAGAAGTTTTCAGCGTAGCTCAAGTCATTACGTGGGTAAACGAATGGTTGACCAACTGTATATTTGTAGCTCCAAGCTGCTAGCGTAGGAACTTTAGCAATCAAGCGGATTGCAGTAATTTCACGGTGGTTAACGTCTTCGATGTCCAAGTTGTTGTGATAGAACGCAGAAAGCGCACCAACTACACCAACCATAATTGCCATCGGGTGAGCATCACGACGGAAACCATTGAAGAAACGGCTAACTTGGTCATGAACCATAGTGTGGTTACGAACTTTAGCATCAAATTCTACTTTTTGTTCAGCTGTTGGAAGTTCGCCGTTTAACAATAAGTAGCAAGTTTCTAAATAGTCTGCTTTAGTTGCAAGCTGGTCGATTGGGTAACCGCGGTGTAGAAGAACACCTTTGTTACCATCGATGAATGTGATTTTAGATTCACATGCAGCTGTTGCCATAAAACCAGGATCAAAAGTAAAGTGACCTGCGGCCAACACATCTTTAACGTCGATTACATCTGGGCCCAATGTGCCGCTGTAAATTGGTAATTCAATTTCTTTGCCATCAAGCTGTAAAACGGCTTTTTTGCCAGTTGCTGCAGACATTCAATAGATCTCCTGTCCTGGTGAATGTTTTATCTGACTCGTAGTACTAATCTTTTAATGCGCGAATCAGACGGGTCAAAAATTTGCTATAAGATTAGTGAGTACTGAAATTTTGTCAATTATACTTATGGATAAAGCGACGCCCTCACCGGGGTTGGATCAAAAAAATCCAGTAGCCATGAGGAAAATATCAGTATCGACGCTGTATAATAAGTCAAATGAAAATAAGTTGCAGAAAAAAATATGCATGTTGTGGGAATTGTAGGCAATTTTTAATTCCTAAAAACTCTGATAGGTTTCGAATTTACGTCAAGCCTAATATTTTAAATTATTCTAATTTTCGTAACTTACATCTTTTTATTGTATTTTTTGCTGATTTTTTAGTCATAATTAAAAGCGATAAATGAAAAGTGAAATTAAGTTTGTTTGGTTAAAAAATAGCTGCCAAATATGTGCTGAAATGCCGGTTATTTGTCCAAATTGGATAAAATAAACCATAATTTTGCAGAAAAAATCAGCATGATTTTGCCATATAAGGAAGTTATGCACAGACTAAGTGGTTATTTCATTTCATGAAGTTGGATTGATATAATTATTATAAATACCATATATTTTTTATGGAAATGAAAGTTGTTATAAATGATATAAATACAGCTAGGATTGTTGTAAAATATAATGATTCTTTGTTCATCTTTAGTCTAAATAAATAAATTTAATTCTCAAAGCTAAAAACGATAAATAAAATTTAATTTTATTTAATAAAAACCAAACATATAGCTCTGTTTTCTTAGATGTATTTTGTCTGCTTGCATTGGGGATTTTATGTTAATGATTCTTATTTGATGCTTTTTTATGGAAAAGCTAAATGTGACTGTTTGTATTTTGATAGTTCACGTTTTATAATTCAGTGTCGTTTTAAGTTTAGGTGTTACTGGATAGAGTAATTGCCTAAAAATGCTAGCTTTCCTTCGAATTAATTCCAACAAACTCCGGATGGAGTTTTTACTTACAGGATGCCCGCTGTGAAAAGCAACAGACCTGTCAATTTGTCCATGGGTCAAGTTTTAGAAGTAAACTTAAAATCCCCTGTGGCTATTGCATCAATTCTACACCGTCTCTCTGGTGTCATCGTATTTTTACTTGTACCGGTACTTTTGTGGCTTTTAGACAAATCGTTGTCTTCTGCTGAAGGTTTTGCTGAAGTTCAGGCAATCTTTAGTGGCTTCATTGTGCGCTTTATCGTATGGGTGTTTGTAGCCGGCTTACTTTTCCATTTTATTATGGGTATTAAGCATTTACTTGCTGACCTTGGTTTTGCTGAAGAACTGCAAAGTGGTCGTGTGGCAGCTACTATTTCATTGATCTTGGCTGCGATTTCTATTGTCGCATCATTTGTATGGATTGTTCTCTAATGAAAAGTGCTACAGGTTTAACGGGTTCAGGTTCTCGCGATTGGTATATCCAACGCGTAAGTGCTGTTGTATTAGCTGTTTATACTGTTGTGGTATTGGGTTGGATCCTTCTGAATGGTGGATTTAACTATGAACAATGGTTTGGCTTTATGATGACATTACCAATGAAGATTATGTCTTTATTGGCAGTCTTATCTCTTGTCGCACACGCTTGGATCGGTATGTGGCAGGTATTCACGGATTATGTGACTACTCGTCAAATGGGTCCTTCAGCTTCGGGCTTGCGTTTGGTGCTGACTTCAGCAGTGATTATTGCTGTATTTGCATATGCAATCTGGGCGATCCAGATTTTTTGGGCGAATTGATAGGAAAATATCATGGGCGCGATTAACCCTAAAGAAGATTACACAAATATTCCACACGAAACTTTCGATGCTGTCATCGTTGGTGGTGGTGGTTCAGGTATGCGCGCATCTTACCAGCTTGCTCAAGCGGGTTTGAAAGTTGCGGTACTGACTAAAGTGTTCCCAACACGTTCTCATACTGTAGCGGCACAGGGCGGTATTGGTGCATCTCTTGGTAATATGCAAGAAGATAACTGGCACTACCACTTCTATGACACGGTTAAAGGTTCAGACTGGTTGGGCGACCAAGACGCGATCGAATTTATGACGCGTGAGGCTCCACAAGTTGTTTATGAATTAGAACATCTGGGTATGCCATTCGACCGTAACGCAGACGGTACAATTTACCAACGTCCATTCGGCGGTCACTCTGCAAACTACGGTGAAAAAGCAGTTCCTCGTGCATGTGCTGCTGCCGACCGTACAGGTCACGCACTGCTTCACACGCTTTATCAAAGCAACGTGAAAATGGGTACGCAATTCTTCGTAGAATGGATCGCACTTGACTTGATCCGTAACGAAGCTGGTGACGTACTTGGTGTAACTGCTATTGACCAGGAAACTGGTAAAATTGCAGTATTCCAAGCCAAAGCGACATTATTCGCTACAGGTGGTGCAGGTCGTGTTTACCGTGCATCTACTAACGCATATATCAATACTGGTGACGGTCTTGGTATGGCGGCTCGTGCAGGTATTCCATTACAAGATATGGAATTCTGGCAATTCCACCCAACGGGTGTTGCGGGTGCAGGTGTATTGTTGACTGAAGGTTGTCGTGGTGAAGGTGCAATCCTTCGTAACAAAGACGGCGAACCGTTCATGGAACGTTATGCTCCAACTTTGAAAGACTTGGCGCCACGTGACTTCGTATCACGTTCTATGGACCAGGAAATCAAAGAAGGTCGTGGTTGTGGTCCTAAAGGTGACTACATTCTTCTTGATATGACGCACTTAGGTGCAGATACGATCATGAAACGTCTTCCATCTGTATTCGAGATTGGTAAGAAATTCGCGAACGTTGATATCACTAAAGAGCCGATTCCAGTAGTACCAACAATCCATTATCAAATGGGTGGTATTCCAACGAATATTCATGGTCAGGTTGTGGTTCCTGAATCTCGCGAAACAACTCCGCTTGAAGCACACTACAACAAAGATACTGATGTTTATTCTACAAATGCGGAAGGCCGCGACTTCACTAAGCCAGTGAAAGGTTTCTATGCAATTGGTGAATGTTCATGTGTATCTGTACATGGTGCGAACCGTTTAGGTACAAACTCATTGCTTGACTTGGTTGTATTCGGTAAAGCTGCTGGTCAACATATCATTGATTATGTGACTAAACATCATGGTGATGACTACCAACCGCTTCCTACGACTGTGCTTGAGCAAACTGTTGAACGTATTCGTAAATTGGATGAGTCGACTTCAGGTGAAAATGCTCAAGAAGTTGCTGATGCAATCCGTGACATCGTTCAAGACCACGCTGGTGTATTCCGTACATCTGCACTTCTTGAAGAAGGTGTGAAGCAAATTCTTGCGATTGAGCCACGTGTTCGTAACATTCACTTGAAAGACAAATCTAAAGTATTCAACACTGCACGTATTGAAGCTCTAGAAGTTGAAAACTTGTATGAAGTGGCGAAAGCAACACTGATTTCTGCTGCGGCTCGTAAAGAATGTCGTGGTGCGCATACAGTGGTAGATTTTGAATTGCCGCCAGAACATGCGGACTATCCATACGGTCGTCGTGATGATGAGTGGATGAAGCACACATTATGGTTCTCTGTTGATAACCATCTTGAGTACAAGCCAGTGCGTTACAAACCTTTATCGGTTGATGCAATTCCACCTAAACCACGTACATTCTAATAGGGAGAAGTAAGATGAGTAGAGGTACTCGTACATTTAATATCTACCGCTACGATCCTGATAAGGATAAAGCACCGTACATGCAAACTTTTAAACTTGAATTGACAGACAAGCACCGTATGTTGCTTGATGCTCTTCTTGCTTTGAAAGTGCAGGACGAATCTTTAACGTTCCGTCGTTCATGTCGTGAAGGTATTTGTGGTTCTGATGGTGTAAACATCAATGGTAAAAATGGTTTGGCGTGTCTGTGGAACCTGAATGATTTACCGGAAGTGATTACTGTTCGTCCACTTCCAGGTCTGCCAGTGGTTAAAGACTTGGTTGTAGATATGAATCAGTTCTATGATCAGTACAATAAAATTCATCCGTTCTTGATCAACAACCAGCCTGCGCCACCGAAAGAGCGTTTACAGTCTCCTGAAGAACGTGAACACCTTGATGGTTTATATGAATGTATTCTTTGCGCATGTTGTTCGACTTCATGTCCGTCATTCTGGTGGAACCCTGACAAGTTCTTGGGTCCTTCAGCATTGTTGAATGCTTACCGCTTCATCATTGACTCGCGTGATACTGGAACACAAGAGCGTTTGGCTCGTCTTGACGATCCATTCTCGCTATTCCGTTGTAAAGGTATTATGAACTGTGTATCAGTTTGCCCTAAAGGTCTTAATCCAACTAAAGCTATCGGTCATATCCGTAGTATGTTGTTAGATCAAGCAGGTTAATCTGCTCCAGTTAAAAAAGCACACCTTAGGGTGTGCTTTTTTATGCTTTTAATAGTTGTAAGATAGGTAAGGAATACTAAATGGCTATATGAATAGACAGGAGTAGGGGTGTGAAGTGTTATTAAAAAATATATAATTTAGGACTTACGCATTGACAGATTCAAAAAAGTATTAAAATGCTTTATAAAGTATCTGTGATCAGACGAATTAAACATGCTTCTACAGCAACTTGTACATTACCCATTTATATGGGCTTTCTCATGACAGAACCGAACTCTATTAGCTGTACACAACTTGCCGAGACTTATAACATCTCGCATGATAGTGTAAATCGCTTTCTAGAGCGTGAAGACTACACACCTCACGACCTATATCAAGAAGCAATTCAACATATTGATAATAATATACTTATAGTCAGTATTGATGATACTGTTTTAG